>JAKFXJ010000114.1 GCA_021731425.1 Limnohabitans sp.
CAATCTACGGTCTGTAAAAAATACACAGTCATCACGAAAACTCAACACTGCCTTGTGTCCAGCGACGCGCCTTCTCACTGAGCGACACACCCAAACCTGGCAAGGTTGGCACCAGCATGCGGCCATCTTTGATCTGGATGCGTTCTTTGAACAAGGGCTCCAGCCATTCAAAGTGCTCCACCCAAGGCTCGGTTTTGTAGGTTGCAGCCAAATGGATGTGCAGCTCCATCGCAAAGTGCGGGGCCAGCATGACGCCAGCGTGTTCGGCCAGCTGCGCGATCTTGAGGAAAGGGGTGATGCCGCCCACACGAGGGCCATCGGGCATCAGAAAATCAGCGGCGCGGTGGCGAATCAAGTCCCAGTGCTCCTGGACGCTGGTCAGCATTTCACCCGTGGCAATCGGGGTATCAAACTGCACAGCCAGCGCGGCATGGCCTTCGTGGTCGTACGCGTCCAAAGGCTCTTCGATCCAGATCAGGTTCATCGGCTCCAAGCGGCGGCACATGCGCTGCGCGGTGGGGCGGTCCCATTGTTGGTTAGCGTCCACCATGATCGGAAAACGATCGCCCAGATGCTGTCGCACGGCGCTCACGCGATCAATGTCTTTGTCACAGTCGGGCTGACCCACTTTGAGCTTGATACCGCCAATGCCCTTGGCCACCGAGGCCGAAGCGTTGACCAAAAGCTGATCGAGAGGTGTATGCAAAAAACCGCCCGATGTGTTGTAACAGCGCACGCTGTCGCGGTGAGTCCCAAGCAGCTTGGCCAAAGACAAGCCTGCGCGTTTGGCTTTCAGGTCCCACAGCGCTACATCAAAAGCACCGATGGCCTGTACTGAAAGGCCGCTGCGGCCTACCGAAGCACCCGCCCAGCACAGCTTGTCCCAGAGTTTGGCAATGTCATTCGGGTCTTCGCCTATCAAGACTGGGGCGATTTCTTTGGCATGCGCAAACTGGCCGGGGCCTCCAGCGCGTTTGGAGTAACTGAAACCCACACCCTCAACGCCATCCTTGGTTTTGATCTCGACAAACAGGATGGCGATTTCAGTCATCGGCTTTTGCCGACCCGTCAGCACCTTGGCGTCGCTGATCGGCGTGGCCAGCGGCAAAGTGCAGGACGAGACACGGACCCAAGAGATGGCATCGGACATGGACCGGCTTTCTTACTGGGGCTTGATGCCGGCGGTCTTGATCACACGGGTCCACTGATCCAACTCGGATTTGACGAACTCGGTGTAGGGCTTGCTACCCTGGGACGGAATCACAAAGCCTGTCGAAGTCAGTCGTTGCTTGAAATTGGCTGACTGCATGGCCTGTGCCATGGCCGCCTCAAGCTTGTCCACGATGGGCTGGGGTGTGCCCTTAGCCACTGACAAGCCCGACCAGGACAGCGCTTCAAACCCTTTGTAGCCAGATTCGGCCACGGTCGGTACATCCGGATAAAGCGCATTGCGCTCTTTGCTGGTCACGGCCAGTGCCCGCAGCTTTCCGGCTTTGACATGGGGCAGCGCCACATCCTGGTTCAAAAAGACCATGGGCACGGTACCGGCCAGCAAGTCATTCAGCATGGGGCCGCCGCCGCGGTAGGGAATGCCCGTCAGGAAAATGCCAGCCGTCTGCTTAAACAGCTCCATCGCCATGTGTCCAGAGGCAGCATGGGTGTAGCCGTAATCGAGTTTTCCGGGGTTCTTCTTGGCATGGTCCACCAACTCTTTCACCGTCTTGAACGGTAATGAAGGATGAACCAGCAGCACGTTGGGCCCCGAGTGCACTTGCGTGAGGTGAATGAAATCGGTCACCGAGTTGTACTTGATGTTGGGGTCCAGGCCATGCGCCACAGCGTTCTGGCCCACGCCAGTCTGGATGATGGTGTAACCATCTGCAGGCATCTTGACGGCGCGATCGGTGCCGACAATGCCCCCTGCGCCACCGATGTTCTCGACGACCACCGGCTGTTTCAGGACTTTGGTCAGTTCTTCAGACATCAAGCGGCCCATGACATCGCTGGTGCCGCCGGGTGGAAAGGCCACGATCAGTTTGATCGGTTTATTCGGGTAATCCGCTTGGGCCAAGGCTTTTCCCTGGCTGAGCATGGCCAGACCAGCGAGGCTGATCACGCTAAGAAGTTGGCGTTTATTCATCATATGTGTCTCCTGTTGATGTCGCATGAAAAAAATGAAATATGAGGTCTCAGGTGATCGGAGCCGGGTTGAAAAGCACCAGCGCGTTATGCAACTTCCAGTGCTCGGCCCAGGTTCTTTTGCCGCTGGCGGTTTCTAGCAGCATGCGAAACAGCGCCCAGCCAGCATCTTCAATCGTCATCTCGCCATCGGCGATCTGACCCGCGTTGAAATCCATCAGGTCGTGCCAGCGGCGTGCCAAGTCACTGCGGGTAGCCACCTTGACCACTGGGCAGGCTTGCAGGCCATAGGGGGTGCCGCGGCCTGTGGTGAAAACATGCACATTCATGCCAGCGGCCAGTTGCAAAGTGCCGCAGATGAAATCGCTGGCAGGCGTGGCCGCGAACACCAGGCCTTTTTGATCTGGCTTGAGCTTGTCGCCGGGCGCGAGCACACTCGCAATGGCGCCGCTCCCACTCTTGATGATCGAGCCCATGGCTTTTTCGGCGATGTTGGACAAACCGCCCGCCTTGTTGCCCGGCGTGGTGTTGGCCGTGCGGTCCACGCGACCACGGTCGAGATACTGGTCGTACCAACCGAGTTCGCGCACCACATCTTCGGCCACTGCATGTGTAGCTGAGCGGCTGGTGAGCTGCTCCACTGCATCACGCACTTCGGTGTTTTCAGAAAACATCACCGTACCGCCAGAGCGCACGATCAGGTCGGCCATGTAGCCCACCGCTGGGTTGGCGGTCACGCCAGAAAACGCGTCGCTTCCACCACACTGAACCCCTACCACCAGCTCACTCGCAGGCACAGTCTGGCGCTTGCGAGCATTCAAGCGTTCCAAGTGGGGTTTGGCACGTTGCACGATGTTGTCGATCATGGACATGAAGCCGACATGCTCATCGTCTTGCAGGCACACCAAGTCGGGGCCTTGCGCCTTGTCACGGCTGT
This sequence comes from Limnohabitans sp., assembly GCA_021731425.1. Taxonomy (GTDB): domain Bacteria; phylum Pseudomonadota; class Gammaproteobacteria; order Burkholderiales; family Burkholderiaceae_C; genus Limnohabitans_A. The sequence goes on from JAKFXJ010000114.1 coordinate 3,077, forward strand.
CGTGGATCGGGAAGCTGCCGGGTGGCAAGAGGCGCGAGGGTTGCAACTTCTCGCAACCCAAGCTGACCACCATGACCTCGCCGCCAAAATTAGGGTTCAGGCTGATGTTGCGCAGGGTGCGGATAGGGATCTCGGCACCTGGCGCGTCAATCGCCACACCACAGCCGTAACTGTGCTCCAGACCCACCACGCCGTCCACATTCGGGTAAAGTGGAAGCAACTCGCGCTGAATGCGCTCCACCGCAATCTTGACCACACCCGCCACACATTGCACCGTGGTCGTGATGGCCAGCAGATTGCGCGTGCCGACCGAGCCATCGGCATTCACATAGCCTTCAAAGGTATGGCCCTCGAGCGGTGTCCAGGCCGGTGCTGGCTGGGTGGCCATGGGCAAACCTTGCAGCTCGCGTGCAGCCGGAATGTCGAGCAAACGCTCATGCACCCAGCGGCCTGCTGCAATGGATTCACGGGCGTACCCCACGGGCACGTTGTAGCGGAGCACGGCTTGACCCGCAGCGATGTCGGTCAAGGCCACCTTGTGGCCTTGCGGGACTTTGTCACGCAACACCAGACCGGTCGCAGGACCTTCGGGCATGACCGTGCCAGCAGGCAAACCACCGTCGTTGGCAATGATGGCCACGTTGTCATCCGGGTGCATGCGGATGGCCAGAGGGCGAATGGGTGTGTTCATGTCAATCAAAGGGCTCAAAAGCGAGGCTGTTTGCCCGTGAAACTGGGGTCGTATTTGCGCATTTGTCCCAAGTCATCGCGGTTGCGGATGCCGCAATGCACGTAGTTGTTGTGCAAGCGGGCCAGCGCTTCTGGGTCGATGGTGACACCCAAGCCGGGTGTGCGCGGCACACGCAGGCTGCCGTTTTCAAACTTCAGGCGACCACCCTGAACCACCTCGTCGTCTTGCCAGGGGTAATGGGTGTCACAGGCATAAGCCAGGTGCGGCACAGAAGCGGCCAGATGTGTCATCGCCGTCAGGCTGATCCCCAGGTGAGAGTTGGAGTGCATGGACAGACCCATGTCAAAGGTCTGGCACAGACGCGATAGCTGCTGCGTGGTGCGCAGGCCACCCCAGTAATGGTGGTCGGACAGCACGATGCGCACTGGGCAGCCCAGGCGAACGTTCTCAGCAAACTCTTTGTAGTCCGTCACCACCATGTTGGTGGCCAAGGGCACGTCACATTGCTGGGCAATCGCGGCCATGCCGTCCAGCCCAGGCGCAGGGTCTTCGTAATACTCCAGCACGCCGCGCAGTTGCTCGACCACCTTGAGGCTGGTGGCCACGGTCCAGTTGGCATTGGGGTCGATGCGCAGGGGTGCCCCCGGAAAAGCTTGGGCCAGTGCCAGCAGCGCCGCCACTTCCTGCTCAGGCGGCAAGGTGCCCGCTTTGAGCTTGATGCTTTTGAAGCCATATTGGGCGATCATGTGCCGAGCCTGGGCCACCATTTGTTCGGGGCTCAGGCCTTCGCCGTAGGCATCAGCGCTGTAAGGCTTGTCAATGTGTTCGGCGTATTTGAAAAACAAGTAGGCACTGAATGGCACGGTGTCTCGCGCAGCGCCGCCCAGCAAATCCACGATCGGGGCGCCAGCCAGTTGGCCTTGCAAATCGAGCATGGCCACCTCAAAAGCGCTGATGACCTTGGCCACGTTCTTGGACACATGGGTGCCGGGTGCCAACGAAATTTGTTCGCCCAAAAACTCCGAAGCCTTTTGGCCTGGCGCCACCAACGCGGCCACTCGGTTCTCCATGGTGTTGAGGTCCCAGGGCGAGAGGCCCTGCAAAGCCGGTGCGGCTTTGGCCAGCACATCAAGCATGGACTGGTCGCCATAGGTCTCGTTGATGCCCACCCGCCCGCAAGCTGTTTCAATCTCGATGATCGAGCGCAACGCCCATGGCTCGTGGATGCCCGCCGCATTGAGCAACGGCGGATCACGGAACGCGATGGGCGTGATGCGAACGTGGCGTATGGCTAAGGGCATCACAAAAATACGGGTCCTGTTCATCAAAAAAGTGATGGTGATCTGCGATGTTCTGATACATTGCCTTCAAATGCCTCATGTGATCAGTTGTCGTACAAGATGATTATGTGAGCCGTTCTTCAAACAGGAATGCGTATTTACCCGATGAACACCCCGGAAGTCGCCCCCGAAAAGCGCAAATCGCGCAGCCTGACCTACGAACTGGTAGATCAGCTGAGCGCAGACATACAAAACGGCAGCTTACAAAGTGGCCAGAAATTACCCACCGAAGCGGCCATCATGGAACGCTTTGGCGTGAGCCGCACCGTGGTTCGAGAAGCGATTTCCAAGCTGCAAGCGGCCGGGCTGGTCGAGACGCGCCACGGCATCGGCACCTTTGTATTGGCGCAATCGGAGTCCCCGTCTTTTCGCGTCAACCCCAGCCAACTGAGCACCCTGCACGACGTGATTGCCCTGCTCGAATTGCGCATCAGTATCGAGACAGAAGC
>JAKFXJ010000022.1 GCA_021731425.1 Limnohabitans sp.
CCCGCTCAACGATCTGGCGGACCGCTTCAATCTTGAATTCTTCTGGAAATCGCTTTTGATTCATGGCACCTCCTATTAGGCCTCAGGTTGGAGGCTCGAAGGTGTCTACAGATTCCGGGTCGATTCAGTCCTGCAGTGATGCCCGCGCTCAGGCCGTTTGCATGCCGTGCTGCAACTTCAGCGGGGTGCAAGCCGCCGAGGTCCAAAATGCCAACAAGGCTTGCATCGCCTCGGCTTGCTCGCTGGTGGCCGCCACCGAGCCCGAAAACGTGGTGATGATCTCCACCTCGGGTGGCAGGCCGCCCACGATGGTGATGCCAGGCACACCCAGCATTTCGCTCAGCTGCTGAAAGCCCAGCGCCACCTCGCCTTGGGCCACCAACGAGCCCACGGGCACGCCGGGCTTGGCCTGCACGATGCGGGGTAAGAGGGTCTCGGCGATGCCCCAGGCCTCAAACTGTTTGGCCAGTTGCACGCCGCTCGGGCCGGTGGAATAGCCCAGGGTGGGCGCGGCCAAGATGGCGGCCTTGAGTGCGGCTTCGGTCGAGATGTCGGGCACGGGCTGGCCTGCTGGCACGGCCACCGCCACGCCCGAACGCACCAGATCGGCGCGGCTGCCCGCCCGCACATGGCCGCTGGCGATCAGTTTGTCGATGGCGTCACTGGCCAGCACCACGCCGTCAAAGGCTTCACCCGCTTGCACGCGTTTGGCCGCATCCACGCCGCCTACCGACTCCACTTGAATTTGAACGCCCGGGGCTTGCGCCTTGTACAGCGCCACCAGATCGGCCAAGAGCGGCTTGGTGGCCATGGAGGAAATCAGTCGGAGTGTGGTCATGGTGTGGGCTTTGATTGAGGTGTCGTCCTGCCAAGGATTATGGCCAAGCCGCCAGCGGCGGCCCATGCCCCGCTTAAACTCGCTGTTATGCAAATTTTGGGTATCGAATCATCTTGTGACGAGACGGGCGTGGCCTTGGTGGAAACCACCGGGGCTGCCATGCCGCGTCTGCTGTCGCACGCGCTCTACAGCCAAATCGAGATGCACCAGGCCTATGGCGGCGTGGTGCCCGAGCTGGCCAGCCGCGACCACATCCGCCGGGTGCTGCCGCTCACGCGCCAGGTGCTGGCCGATGCGGGGGCCACTTTGGCCGACATCGACGTGGTGGCCTACACCCGGGGGCCAGGACTGGCTGGGGCGCTTTTGGTGGGCTCGGGCGTGGCCTGTGCGCTGGCCGCGTCTTTGGGCAAACCGGTGCTGGGCGTGCACCATTTGGAGGGGCATCTGCTCTCGCCGTTTTTGAGCGCCGACCCACCCGAGTTTCCCTTCATCGCCTTGCTGGTCTCGGGCGGGCACACGCAGTTGATGCGGGTAGACGGCGTGGGCCGTTACGAGCTGCTGGGCGAAACCATTGACGACGCGGCGGGTGAAGCCTTTGACAAATCGGCCAAGCTCATGGGCCTGCCTTACCCCGGTGGCCCGGGCCTGTCGCGGCTGGCCGAGCAGGGCAATCCTGCGGCCTACAAGCTGCCCCGGCCTTTGCTGCACAGCGGCGATCTGGACTTTTCTTTTGCGGGCCTCAAAACCGCGGTGCTCACCCAAAGCCAAAAAATCGGCCCAGCGGCCCACACCGAAGGCGCACCTGAGCGGGCTGACTTGGCCGCATCGACCCAGGCGGCGATTGTTGAAGTGTTGGTCAAAAAGTCGATGACCGCGCTCAAAACCAGCGGCATGAAGCGCTTGGTGGTGGCCGGGGGCGTGGGGGCCAACCGCGAGTTGCGGGCGCAACTCAATGCCGCCTGCGCCAAAGCCCGGGTGCGGGTGCATTACCCCGAGCTGCACCTGTGCACCGACAACGGCGCCATGATCGCCATGGCGGCGGCCATGCGTTTGCAAGCCGGGGCACAAACCGCCGAGGCGCGTTACAGCTTCGACGTGAAACCGCGCTGGCCGCTGCACGAGCTGGCCGGGTGAGGGTCAGGGCACGCCCTGCACAAGCCCCGCGCTAATGAGGGTTAACCCGAGGGTGCGTGCCTTGACTGGTTAAACTCCGCCCCTTTGCTTGTGTGGACCGGTTCACGGTCCTGCGTTTTTGCCATGCCTTCACTGCCCATCTTCTCGCGCCGCACGCTGCTGGCCTGTGCCGCCGCCCTGTGTTCTGTTGTGGCCCATGCCCAATCCCCCGCACCCATTCGCCTGGCCTTGATCGAAGGCCTGAGTGGCCCTTTTGCCAATACGGGTGAAGCCGTGGTGCGCAACATCGCCTGGGCGGTCGAGCGGGTCAATGCCCGCGGCGGCGTCTCCACACCACAAGGCCTGCGAGCCATGGTGTTGACACGCCACGACAGCAAAGGCCAAAGCGAAGAGGCTTTGTCGGCGCTCAAATCGGCCATTGACGATGGCGCACAGGTCGTGTTGCAAGGCAATTCTTCGGCCAATGCGGGAGCGCTGATCGACGCCATCAACAAGCACAACGTGCGCGAGCCCAACCGGCGGGTGCTGTTTCTCAATTATTCGGCGGTTGACCCGGCCTTGACCAACGAACGATGCAGTTTCTGGCATTTCCGTTTTGATGCCCATGCCGACATGCGCATGGCCGCGCTCATGCAGGTCTTGCGCGAAGACCCGAGCGTGAAATCGGCCTATTTGATTGGCCAGGACTACAGCTTTGGCCAAGCCGTGTTGCGTGAGGCCAGGCGTCAATTGGGTGTGTTGCGCCCGGATGTTCAGATCGTGGGTGATGAGCTGCACCCCATGGGCCGTGTGAAAGATTTCTTGCCCTATGCCGCCAAGATCAAGGCCAGTGGGGCTCAGGCCGTGATCACGGGCAACTGGGGCAATGACCTGACGCTGTTGGTCAAGGCCGCACGCGAGGCCGGTTACGAAGGCAAGTTCTACACTTTTTATGGCAACGCCTTGGGTGCGCCAGCGGCCATTGGTGAGGCCGGTGTGGGCCGCGTGATCGCGGTGGCCGACTGGCTGCCCAATGTGCCGGGGCAGGCCAGTGCCGAGTTTTACAAGTCATTTCGCCAGCGCTTTCCCAAGCCATCCGAAGACTATGTGCATGTGCGCATGCAACTCATGATTGAGGCCTTGGCGCAGGCGGTGGCCAAAGCCGGGGGCACCGATCCGGCGGCTGTGGCCTTGCAACTTGAAAAAGCCCGGGTCAGCATGGCCGGGCAAACCGGCAGCATGCGGGCACAAGACCACCAGTTTCAGCAGCCTTTGGTGGTGGGCGTGATGGCCCGCCAGGGCACACCAGGCGTGCCATTCGATGTGGAAGGCTCTGGCTACGGATTCAAGGTGGTGCGACAGATCACGGCCGAACAGGCCCGTTTGCCCAGCAACTGTCAGATGGAGCGTCCGGCCTCCTGAGCCACTTTGTGGGCCTGCTTTTGACCACCCGCACGTTGAGGATGCGTGAGCACAGACTGCAGCGCCAAGTCTGTGGCGTGGTGGCATCAACAGGGCTGGGAATTTGAAACAAGATGTAATAACTCGGTAATGATCTTTTTATTTATAAATTAATTACTAAGATATCATAAAAATGAAAATGCCAAATCCGTTGAAAGGTAATTATTCGGATTTTTGAGGGACCGATTGAATTCTTGTCAGTCCTTTGGCTTTTTTAAGTGGTCAATTGCTGAATTCATTTTTTTGTATCTAAAGGGAAAAAATGAGCATCGTCAAGTATTTCAATCACGGTTTTCAACGCGACATTGGCAAGCTGAATTTTGTGGACGTGCCGCAAGTTCTCAAAGACATCCTGAACGACAAGGACCTGATCCAGTTCGGGGGCAAAAATTGGTCACGCGCCCCAGATGACCTCGACAACATCGACGTCGAGTTGCGCCCCATGTTTGTCTTGTGTTTGTTTGCTTTGGTGGCCACAGACCAATGCATGCAGACTTATTTCAAGCCGCACTACGCCGACTGGCGTGAGCAAACTGCTTACCCCAAATTTGGCTGGACCCGTTTTGGTTTGTACAACGAAAACCCCTTGAAGTTGCTGTCTGTACCCGAGCAGGCGGGACTGATCGATTCAGAGCAAACCTGTGCTTTGATGCGCGAATTCGTGGGCTTTTACCGAACCCTGGTCGCCGATTATTGCCACTTGCACGCCCCCAAGTTGTCGGCCGATTTGTTCTTCACCAGGTTGTTGCAAGACGACATCTTCACCCTGGGCGAGGGTCGGGTGGTGGCTGCATTCAAGCAAGCAGCGCCGGGTTTGATTCATGGCCGCACTTTGGACGCATCGCCCTCTGAAGGTTATCTGCTGGCGGTTTAAACCCACCTCATGCGGCTGACCGTTCTGTCAACAGACGGTGACTTGGTCAAGGCTTGGGCGATGCAGACGCCCAAGCCTTTGAGCTGACCTTGACTTGCCGAAGCCCCCTCACTCCAGCTTGATGTTGGCCTTCTTGATCAGATCGCCAAAGCGTGTGAATTCCTGGCGGTTCATTTGCGCAAATTGGTCAGGTGTGATGTTGCCGGGCTCGCCGCCCAGACCTTTGAGCTTGGCTTGGATGTCCGGCATTTTCAGGATTTTGGCCAACTCGGTCTGCAGACGTTGTGTCACCTCGGGTGGGGTGCCGGTGGTCACGAACATGCCGTACCAGGTGCTCATCTCAAAGCCGCTCACACCCGCTTCGGCCAGTGTGGGCACCTGAGGCAACTCGGCGCTGCGTGTGGCTGTGGTCAGGGCCAGGGGTTTGAATTTACCGGCCTTTATCTGGCCCATGGCCGAGGAGGTGGTGTCGAACATGATCTGGACGTTGCCCCCGATGATGTCCAGGTGCGCCTGGCTGCTGCCACGGTAGGGCACATGGATGCTTTTCACACCCGCTGCCAGGTTGAAACCCTCGCCCGCGATGTGCTGGGTACTGCCCACGCCCGAAGACGCGTATTTGAAATCGTTGGGCTTGGCTTTCATCAAAGACACCAATTCGGCCACGTTGTTGGCGGGCACATTGGCCCCCACCACCAGCACATTGGGCACCGTCACGATCAGACCCACGGGGGTCAGGTCTTTGATGGGGTCAAAGTTGAGTTTGATCAGGTGTGGTGCTATGGCCTGTCCGGTGTTGGTGGCCACCAGCAAGGTGTGGCCGTCTGCTGGAGCTTTGGCCGTCAGGTCGGCGGCAATGGTGTTGGAGGCCCCCGGCTTGTTGTCCACCACAAAGGAGCCCTTGAAGGCCTCGCCCATTTTTTCGGCCAGCATGCGGGCAATGATGTCGGTGCCGCCGCCAGCGTTGGCGCCCACCATGATGCGCACCGGCTTGTTGGGGTAGCTTTGCGCCAAGCCCAGCAAGGGCGTGGCCAGCAGGGCCGTGAGCAGGATTTTCTTCAACTTCATGACAAGGTCTCCTCGGGTTGTGGTTGTGATGAACGGCGAGAGTTGGCCATGCGTGCAGCCAATTCGAAAGCGTTGGTCATGGCCTGGGGGTTGGCCACACCACGACCGGCGATGTCATACGCCGTGCCATGGGCGGGGGTGGTGATGGGGC
>JAKFXJ010000373.1 GCA_021731425.1 Limnohabitans sp.
ATTCAAAACAAAATCCTTGATCTTGGTTTTGACGGCGGGGTCCATGTCCTTGCGCCACACAAACGGATCGCTCGGGATCAAGGGGCTTTTCCAGATCACGCGCAACTGGCTGAACAAGTCTGGCTTGGCACTTTCAAGCTTGCCCATGTCTTCGGTGTTGTTGGTGGCCACATCCACTTGTTTGGCCAATGTGGCCTGGATGTTGGCGCCGTGGCTGGCGTTGCGCACGGTTTTGAAGGTGTTGCGTGCTTCGATGTTGCGCTGGGCAAAGATGTAATAAGAGGGCACCAAAAAGCCCGATGTGGAATTGGGGTCACCAATGCCGAAGTTGATGTTCTTGCCGTTGGCGATCACATCGTCCAGCGTTTTGTAGGGGCTGTCCTTGTGCGTGATCAGCAAGGCGTGGTAACCGAAGGTGCCGTCGGCATACATGAGCTGTGCAAAGACCTCGCCGTTGGCACGGTCAACCGCTTCCATCGCGGCTTTGTTGCCGTACCAGGCCACTTGGATCTTGTTGAAGCGCATGGCTTCGATCACACCAGCGTAGTCAGGCGCGTAAAAGGACTGGATTTTCAAGCCAGTTTTTTTCTCCATGTCGCGGAAGAAGGGCTCCCAGCGCTCACGTTGGGCCGAAGCCGAGTCCGTGGCGATGATGCCGAAGCTGATGTTTTGGGCGAAGGCGCCGATGGCACTCAGAGAAATCAGGCCAGTGGCCAGTAAGCGGGCAATTTTCATGGTGTGGTCCTCAGGTTGAAAAAGTCAATGCGCCAGAAGTTGGAGCGTCGGGTTAAAAAGGGGTTCAGGTGTTTCGGGCGGGTGGTCCATGAATAACTCGTCCGAATGCGTGCCGTAGAGCTCGCGCAAGCGTTGGTTGTCCAGGCCCATGGGCGGGCCGTCGTAGACCAGGCGGCCTTCGCGCAAGGCGATGATGCGGTCGCAGTACTGCCGCGCCAGGTTCACGTTGTGCAGGCTGATGACCAAGGTCATGCCTTGCTCTCTTTGCAATTGGCGCAGCAAGTCCATGACCCTGCGTGTGGACTCGGGATCGAGCGAGGCCACGGGTTCGTCGGCCAACAAAATGCGTGCGCCTTGCACCAGCGCACGGGCAATGGCGGCGCGTTGCTGTTGGCCACCGGACAGGGTCGAAGCCCGTTGCATGGCCTGCTCTGACAGGCCCACCGACTGCAAGGCTTTGAGCGCTTTGAATTTTTCTTCTGGTGTGGACCAGCCCAACAAACTTCTGTGCAGCGGGATGTGTGGCAGCAGTCCGGTCATCACGTTGGTCAGCACGTCCATGCGGCCGACCAAATTGAACTGCTGGAAGATGATGCCGATGTGCGTGCGCAACTGGCGCACATCTGCACTCAGCTTGCCCGACTTCTGCAGGCTCTGGCCCCACAGCTGGATTTCACTGTCTGCACCATCGAGGCGCTCGAGCCCACACAAACTCCGCAGCAAGGTGGATTTGCCCGAACCCGAGGCGCCGAGCAAGCCCACACATTCGCCCTTGTCGATGCGCAGATCAATGGCTTGCAGTGCCGGCCGGTCCTTGCGAAAGGATTTGCAGGCGTTGATGACACGGATGGCGGCTTGTTCATTTGACATGTGACGCATCTTGCAGAGCGTCTATGACTGAGTCATGAAGAAAATATGTCAATTTCATGGCGCATCTGTTTTGTCATGTGTTTGACATGCACCGAGTTCACAGTGTCGCCATGCAGAAAATGATGAACACCCTTTTGGCGCTCTATGAGCAAGGTGGTGACCTGGTCTACTCAGGCGAGTCGGTCACACAGTTGATGCACGCGTGGCAATGCGGGCGCTTGGCTGAAAAGTCAGGTGCCCCTGCAGCTTTGCAGTTGGCCAGTTGGTTGCACGATGTGGGCCATTTGTGGGTGAATCTGGAAGGCACACCCACCTTGCGAGGCCAAGACGATGTGCATGAACGCGTCGGTTCAGAGGTCCTGTTGCCTGTGTTTGGACCTGCCGTATCAGAGCCTGTGCGCCTGCATGTGCAGGCCAAACGCTATTTGGTCAGCACGCGCGAGACCTATGCCCGCAAGCTCTCCCCCGATTCGGTCCGAAGCCTGCAATTGCAGGGTGGCTTGATGACCACCGATGAGTGCGCAGCATTTGAAGCAGAGCCTTTTTTTGCCGATGCGGTGAAGCTGCGCGTTTGGGATGACTTGGGCAAAAAGTCGGGTTGGTTTGAGGAAACGCGCCATGAAGCGCTTGACCATTTGATGCAGTTGATGCGTCGCGTCGCGCAGGATCATGTCACCTAAATTTAACAAATCAGACATGGCTTTGACACGCAAGTCCTTGAGCATTCAGCACAGGAACAACAAGGAGCTGAAGCCATGAAAGAGTTACCAAACCCCACCTTCGCACTGTCCCCTGTTCAATTGCCCAGGGGGTCACTTCATCCGGGGTCCCCTGGTACCGGTTTGGAATTTTTGCCGCGGCGTGTGCAAAGCACCATTGCAGTCAGCTGGGCGACGCATCTCGACGAAGTTCGGGAAGCGCAGCGCCTGAGGCACCAGGTCTTTGCGACCGAGTTGGGCGCACGGTTGCCCAAAACAGTGCCAGGTCACGACATCGATTTGTTTGACGATTACTGCGAGCACCTGCTGGTGCGGGACAGCGCTTCGGGTCAGGTCATTGGCACCTACCGGGTGCTCACGCCCGTGCAGGCCAAGCGGGCAGGCAGCACCTACAGCGACACCGAGTTCGACCTGACACGCCTGCGCGATATGCGCAGCCGCATGGTGGAGTTGGGCCGCAGCTGCGTTCACCCTGATCACCGCCATGGTGGCGTCATCATGGCTTTGTGGGGCGCTCTGTTTGAGTTCATGGACCGCAACCGTCTGGACACCATGATCGGTTGTGCCAGTATCCCCATGCTGCACAACGGACTGGTCACGGGGGATGCCGCGGCCAGCATTTGGCACCAGCTGCGTCAAAGCCATTTGGCCGATATCCAGTTCCATGTACGGCCACGTTTGCCCTTGCCCGTTGAAGAGTTGGACGCGACTTTGGCCATCGAGCCGCCCGCGCTCATCAAGGGGTATTTGCGTCTGGGCGCCAAGGTGCTGGGCGCACCCGCTTGGGACCCGGATTTCAACACCGCCGACCTGCCCATGATGATGCGCACGGCCGATTTGCCCCAGCGCTACCGCAAGCACTTTTCCATGGGGGCCTTATGACCACTGTCGCCGAAGCCGCACCTGCTGCGGGTCTTTTCAAAACCGCTTACGCGGGCTTAGATGACAGCTTGGTTCAGACTTTTCCAGGTCTTGTGCCCCCTTTGAGTCAAGGGCCCGAAGACCCCGATGAAGACCCTACGCCCGCAGGCCGACCCCGTTTGCGGGCGATTTTTATTTCGGACCTGCACATTGGCACACCCGGCTTCCAGGCCGAAGCCTTGCTCGACTTTTTGAAACACCACCCCAGCGATGTGTTGTATTTGGTGGGCGACATTGTGGACGGGTGGCAATTGCGCAGGCGCTGGTTCTGGCCACAAAGCCACAACGATGTGGTGCAAAAGTTGTTGCGTCGGGCGCGTAAAGGCTGCCGCGTTATTTACGTGCCGGGCAACCACGATGAGTTCGCCCGTCATTTTGTGGGGCATGCCTTTGGTGGGGTCGAGGTGCTGCACGACACGGTTCACACCACGGCCCAGGGCCTCAAGTTGTGGGTGGTGCACGGCGATCACTTTGACGGTGTGATTCAGTACGCCAAGTGGCTGGCTTATGTGGGCGACTGGTTGTATGAGCTGACTTTGCGAATCAACCGCCACCTCAACAGCTACAGGGCCCGCATGGGTCTGGAGTATTGGTCTTTGTCGGCCTACCTCAAACTCAAAGTCAAAAAAGCGGTCAATTTCATCAGTGACTTTGAGGTGGCTGTGGCGCAAGAGGCCAAACGCCGAGGCTTTGATGGGGTGGTGTGTGGCCACATTCACCACGCTGAAATTCGCGATGTGAACGGCACCTTGTACTGCAACGATGGCGACTGGGTCGAGAGCCGCACCGCTTTGGTGGAGCACGCCGACGGTCGTTTGGAAATCATCCATTGGGCCGGTCAAGCGGTGGTCGTGAATACTTTGCCCGCGCAGGTGGTCACCGCATGAAGCTGGCCTTGATCACCGATGCCTGGCATCCACAGGTCAATGGGGTGGTGACCACCTTGCATGAATTGGTGGAAGCTTTGGGTCCATTGGGCGTTGAAGTCTGTGTGTTTCACCCGGGGCAATTCAAAAATCGACCCTGCCCAGGTTACGCGGGCATTGACATTGCGGTTCGTCCTTACAAGCACTTGGCCGAGATGCTCGACAAGTTGTCGCCCGATGCGGTGCACATCGCCACGGAAGGCCCTTTGGGTTGGGCTGCACGCAAGCATTGCCTCAAAAAAGGCTGGCGCTTCACCACGGCTTTTCACACCAAATTTCCTGAAATTCTCAAGGCGGCATTGCGTGTGCCTTTGTTTTTGGGTTATGCCCTCTTTCGCCATTTCCACAAACCGTCCTCGGGTGTGATGGTGCCAACCCAAGGTGTTTTGCAGATGCTCCAAGCACGGGGCTTTCAGAACCTGAAGCCTTGGACCCATGGGGTGGACCTGTCCTTGTTCTCCTACCAGCCGCAGCCCATCGACTTGCCTGAACTTCAGCCGCTACCAAGGCCTTGGGCTTTGTATGTGGGCCGTGTGTCCTACGAAAAAAACATCGATGCTTTTTTGGACATGCCCTGGAAGGGCACGCGCATCGTGTGTGGCGAGGGCCCTTTGGCCGATTCGTTGAAGGCACGTTATCCAGGTGTGGTGTGGATGGGGGTTTTGCCTCGTCCCCAGCTGGCACAGGTCTATGCCGCAGCAGATGTGTTTGTTTTCCCTTCTCGCAACGAAACCTTTGGCCTCGTGATGCTCGAAGCCATGGCCTGTGGTACGCCGGTTGCGGCGTATCCTGTGGATGGACCTTTGCAGGTGATGGGCGCAGACCAAGGGCAGACCACAGGGGGCGTGCTGGGTGAAGACTTGGCTGAAGCCACTTTCCAGGCTTTGCAGTTGCCGCGCCAAGAGGCGCGGCTCAGGTCTGAGGTCTTTGCTTGGCCTCATGCCGTGGCTTTGTTCAGATCTTTTTTGACGCCCATCAAGGTTGAGGGAAAACCATGACATGAATTCACGCCATTGTCATCAAATTGACTTGAAGGATTTCTAGACTCCCTTGAAACTCTTCAGATGCATGTCATGTCCCCCATACTTTCTCAGAACACATCGGCAGGGTCTGATTCGAATTTTCTGGACCGAGACCTGAGTATTTTGGCGTTCAATGAACGGGTGCTCGACTGGGCGCACCGCCCTGAAGTGCCGGTGCTCGAGCGCTTTCGTTACCTGTGCATCGTGTCCTCGAACTTGGACGAGTTCTTTGAGGTGCGGGCCGAGCCGCATGTGATG
>JAKFXJ010000010.1 GCA_021731425.1 Limnohabitans sp.
TGCTGTGGGGCTTGCCGTCCACATAGCGCATGGTCACTTGGCTCTTGGCGTCAGGGCGCAAGAAAGGCAAGCGGCCGTCTTTGCGCAGCTGGGCTTGGCGCTCGACCAGGCGGTGTGAGTAATAAATGGGGGCGGGCATCAGCTCGGGGGTTTCGCTGCAGGCGTAACCGAACATCAGGCCTTGGTCGCCCGCGCCGATGTTGAGGTGGTCGTCCGACGCGTGGTCCACGCCTTGGGCGATGTCGTTGGATTGCTTGTCGTAGCAAACCATGACCGCGCAGCCTTTGTAGTCGATGCCGTAGTCGGTGTTGTCGTAGCCGATGCGCTTGATGGTGTCGCGGGCGACTTGGATGTAGTCGACGTGCGCGTTGGTGGTGATCTCACCCGCCAAAACGACCAAACCGGTGTTGGTCAGGGTTTCGGCGGCCACGCGGCTGCGGGGGTCTTGCGTGAAGATGGCGTCGAGGATCGCGTCAGAGATCTGGTCGGCGACCTTGTCAGGATGGCCTTCAGAGACGGATTCCGAAGTGAAGAGGTAATTGCTGGACATGAAAAAGCTCCTAAGGTTTCAGTGGTTTGTCGGCGTTGCCGTCTCTGATAACCCGGAGCCTGGCGAACGCTTTAGCAGGTTTTATGAATCGCCCTGCAAGTAGTTCAGATAACTCGGCGATCTGTAAATTATAAAAGAAGTCAGAGCACTCTTCAAAATCATGTCCAATACAGCCCATGGACATTCCACCCCCAATTGAAAACCGCTTGGTTGACTTGGAAATCAAGGCAGGTTTCACTGAAGACCTGCTGGACCAGCTCAATGCACAGGTGTACCGACAGCAGCAGCAAATTGACGCGCTGATTCAAGAGCTGCGCCAGATGCGGGATCGCCTGCCCGAGTCGGGCGGCGGTGCTGAAATGCGCAACCTGCGTGACGAAATTCCGCCCCATTACTGAAACCCCTATTTTTGAAGCCGATGCACAGCGTTCAGGACATCCGCGACCACTTGCGTGCTCTGGGGGCCAATGCCCTGCACGAGCAGCGCGTGCTGCGCCTGTGGACCCAAGCCAAGCCGCAGGACAGTGGCCGCAGACCCCTGGAGAGCTTCATGCCCACAGCCGTGCGCGAGGCTTTGCCAGTGCTCACCCAAACGCTGAGTGGCCTGGCCAAGCTGCGCGAGCAGCACCCCGGCCAAGACGGCTCGGCCCGTTTGCTGGTGGGCCTTCAGGACGGCCAGACGGTGGAAAGTGTGCTCTTGCCGCGTGATGGCCTGTGTGTGTCGTCCCAAGTGGGTTGCGCCGTCGGGTGCGTGTTTTGCATGACCGGGCGCGAAGGTTTGATTCGGCAGGTGGGCAGCGCAGAGATCGTGGCGCAAGTGGCCTTGGCCCGCACGCTCAGGCCGGTCAAAAAGGTGGTGTTCATGGGCATGGGAGAGCCCGCGCACAACTTGGATGCGGTCATGGAAGCCATCGACCTGCTGGGCACTGTGGGCAACATTGGTCACAAGAATTTGGTGTTCTCCACCGTGGGGGATGCGCGGGTGTTCGAGCGCTTGCCGCAAGGGCGTGTCAAACCCGCGCTAGCGCTGTCACTGCACACCACCCGGGCTGACTTGCGGGAGCAACTGCTGCCGCGTGCCCCCCGCTTTGACCCGCAAGATTTGGTCGAGGCGGGCGAGGTCTATGCCCGTGTGACGGGCTACCCGATCCAGTACCAGTGGACGCTGATCGAGGGCGTGAACGACAGTGACGAAGAAATCGACGGCATCGTGCGCTTGCTGAAGGGCAAATACGCACTGATGAACATGATCCCCTACAACGCGGTGCCCGATTTGCCCTATGCCCGCCCAAGCTGGGAGCGTGCCGCCGAGATCGCTCGCACCTTGCACCAGCGCGGGGTGTTGACCAAGCTGCGGCAGTCAGCGGGGCAGGACGTGGACGGCGGCTGCGGGCAGCTCAGGGCCAGGGATGTGGTCCAGCGTGAGCAGCGGGTGCACATTCACCCACGTATCACCGCCCCGGCAGCTTGACCAGACCACTGGACAGGGCCGTGCCCGTGAGAATCACCGCGCCGCACAGCAGCATCCAGGCCGTCACGCTCTCGCCCAAAAACAGCACACCGTAAGCGATGGCAAACACCGGCACCAAGAAGGTGACTGTCAGCGCCCGCGCGGGTCCGGATTTCTCGATGAGTTTGAAATACAGGATGTAGGCCACCCCGGTGCAAAGCACCCCCACCACCAATAAGGACCACCAGACCGAGGTGCTGGGCCAGTGTTCAGGGCGATACCACAACGCGGGCAAGACCAAGACCAGGGTGGCCCCGATCTGGCTGCCTGTGGCGGTGACCAGCGGCGGCAGGCTGGGGATGTGTTTTTTGGTGAAACTCGCGGCCAAGGCATAACAGATGGTCGCGGCCAGGCAAGCGGCCACCGCCCAAGCTGGGGCAATGCCCGAGTCGTTGGGCTTGAAGCTGGCCTGTCCCCCGGCCAGCAGCACCACACCACCAAAGCCGATGGCCAGACCCACTGTGCGCGACAGGTTGGGCTTGTCACTCAGCCAAAGCCAGGCCACGACCGCGCCAAACAAGGGCACCGTGGCGTTCAGGATGGAGGAAAAACCGGTGGTGATGTGCAGCACCGCAAAAGAATACAGGGCAAAGGGGATGCCGCTGTTGAGCGCCCCAACAAAGAGCACCGGCTTCCAGTGCTGGCGCAACTCGCCCCAGTGGCCTTTGGCCAGCATGATGGGCAGCAAAAAAGTCGCTGCGATTGCCACCCGAATGGCGGCTGTGGGCAATGGGCCCAACTCAACGGCGGCCAAGCGCATGAACAAAAAGGACGAACCCCAGATGGCGGCCAGGATCAGAAAGTCGGCCAGCCAGCCTTTGGTGTGAGAAGTGGTCATTCGGGAAAGAGTGAATCAGAGGAGGGCAGGGCAATGGGGTGGCCTTCCAGTTTGAGCAGCGCCTGTTTGCGCCACAGCCCGCCTGCATACCCCGTGAGTTGGCCATCGCCGCCCAAGATGCGGTGACAGGGCACGATGATACTCACCGGGTTGCGCCACACGGCAGCGCCCACCGCCCTGACTGCCTTGGGGTTGTGCAGCTGTCGGGCCAGATCGCCATAACTTTGGCTGTGGCCAGACGGGATGTGCAGCAAAGCTTGCCAAACCGATTGCTGGAATGGGGTGCCTGCCGACAGGTCAAGGGGCAGATCAAAGCGGTTCAGATCACCGACAAAATAGGCCTGCAGTTGTGCGCTGGCCTCTTGCAGCAGCGGGTGTGTGTTGTCGCTTGTCCAGCCGCGCATGCGTTCATCGCTTGGACCATGCCGCTGGCCTTCAAACCAGACGCCGCAAAGCCCCAGGTCAGAAGCGGCCAGAGTCATTGGCCCCAAGGGGCTGTTGTAGATCTGGGTCAGGATAGGTGTCATGGTGTGTGGGCGTTGTGGCCGTGGGGCTCGGGGTGATCGGAGGGTTCTGGTTGAGGGGCCAGGCGCTGCCAAGCCGCGATCAGGGCATAGCTGCGGCAGGGCCGCCAGGCTTGGCCCAAGGCTTCCAGGGCTTGGGTGGGGCGTGGGTGCTGACGCACGCCCAAAGCGGTTTGCAAGGCCACGTCCTGGACGAGCCAAGCTTCTGTCCAGCGCAGAACTCGCATGGCGATGTAGTGGGCCGTCCACGGGCCGATGCCAGGCAAGGCCAAGAGCGCCTGCAAGGTGGGCTCCAGTTTGGCTTGGGGACTGAGGTCCAGGTGGCCAGATTCGACCTCCCGTGCCAAGGCCTGGATGGCTTTTTGACGTTGCCGCACCAAGCCCAGGCTGCCCATGTGTGCGGTGTTTTCTTCTCGTGCCAAAGTGGTCGGGCTGGGGAAGGTGCGGTTCAGCTCGGGCCAGGGGGTGGTGCAGGGCTCGCCCAAGGTGTTGACCAGCCTTTGCCCCAGGGTGCGGGCGGCTTTGACGCTGATTTGCTGGCCCAAAATGGCCCGCACGGCCAGCTCAAAACCATCCAGGCAGCCGGGCAAACGTTGGCCCAGGGCCTCTGGAAAATCACGCCCAATGACCTGTGCGATGCGTGCAGGCTCGGCGTCCAGGTCCAGCCACTCACGCACCTGCGCCACCACCTGGGGCAACACGGGGTCCAATGAGGCGCTGACACGCAGGTGCACCACAGGTTGCGTGCGGTCCCAGCGGACCTCCAGCCACCCAGAGAGGGCTTGGCTTGCATGAGGCCAGCGCAAAGTTCTGCGTAAAACAGCGTACGGGCCTTGACCTTCCCAGCTTTCCATGCCACCCAAGCTGCGGTCTCTCAGAAACTGCCAAAGCGTGGCGATTTGACAAGGCGGGCGGTAGTGCAATTCCAGCTCAGTGCAGGGCTCGGAGGCCTTGCGCAGCGACGCATTCGCCGGACGGAGTTGTGCTGGGCTGAGTTGGTAATGCTGGGCAAATGCGGAGTACAGGCGCCTGGCCGAGCCAAAACCACTGACACGGGCCACATGGGCCACCGACAGGGGGCTGTCTTGCAGCCACTGTTTGGCGTGAAGCAGCCGTTGGGTTTGCAGGTATTGCAGGGGCGAGACCTGCCAATGGCGCAAAAACAGGCGCCTCAGGTGCCGGTCGCTCACGCCCAGCTGCGTCGCCAATTCCGTCATGCTCGGCGGCTTGAGGCCTTGCTGAATGGCCGACTGCAGCTGTTGGGCCGCGGATTCGGCCAGCACCGCCTGGGCATCGGTGGTGGACCAAAATCGGCGTGCAGGGGCCAGTTCCGGGCGGCAGCGCAGGCAAGGCCTGAAGCCGTGTGCTTCGGCTAAAGCGGCTGTTTCAAAAAAGCGGCAGTTGGCTTGGCGCGGCAGTTTCACCCGGCAAACAGGGCGGCAATAAATGCCGGTGGAGGTCACACCGGTGAAAAAAAGCCCGTCCCACGCCGCATCCTTGTCTGCCATGGCTTGGTAGCAGCGCTGCGCGTCCAGGCCAGCGTCAGGGGTCGCTGGTAGGGGTGGTGGAGTTGGAAGGGGCCGCATTGGTGGTCATGTTATCGGCAAACGGGGGCGAATGAACGGCGGGTTTGTGCTGGTTCCGGACCCCTGGTGATGCCCTGGTTTGTATGTCCTTGACGCCTACAATGTGGGGATCAATTCATCCACCCAGCCTGATGGCTTTTGATTGGTTTTCCATGCAAGTGACACCTACCATCTTCAAAGCCTACGACATCCGCGGCGTGGTGCCGACCACCTTGAACGATCAATTGGCCGAGGGCTTGGGTAAAGCCTTTGGCACGCACGCCATGGCCCAAGGACAAAGCACCGTGGCTGTGGGCCGTGACGGCCGCTTGAGTGGGCCAAGCCTCTCGGCGGCGCTGATTCGCGGATTGGTGGCAGCAGGCATTCGGGTGATCGACATCGGCCTGGCCACCACGCCCATGCTT
>JAKFXJ010000154.1 GCA_021731425.1 Limnohabitans sp.
CGGCACAAAGCAATTAGCGCTTGGTCGGTCACGATGCCCTCGACCTGCACCAGATAGGTCTTCTCCATCTTGAAGCGCGGATCGGCAATGCGGGCTTGCTCTTTCCCATCGTCGGTTAGCAGCAACAAGCCTTCGCTGTCCGCGTCCAAGCGCCCGGCCACGTACACGCCGGGCAAGTCGATGTGGTCGATCAGCCCCGTCCAGCGCCCCTCGGGGGTGAACTGGCTGAGTACGCCATAAGGCTTGTTGAAACGGATCAGCATGGAAAAGCAGGTCTGGTCATCGAGCGCTGAGCGTATCAGGTCGCAGGGGCGCTTCGGGGCCGCGCCGCCCGTGGGTTAGCATCGACTGCATGAGCACCCAATATGAATGCCTGAAAAGCCCAGACCTGTACGCCGAGGCCTTTGGCATCGCCCCGCCCGCAGCCTTGCTGGGCAAAGAAGTCTGGCCGCGCCAGCCGGGTTTTTTCATCCGCAAAGCGTTGGTGGCGGCAGAGGCCGCTTTGACTGCAGCAACCGAGTTGGATGCAGACGCTGAAGCCGTCACGGCACCCGCTCAGGCCCCCGCCAGCCCGCTGGTGATGGAACTGGCCCAAGGCCAATTTGGTTTGGTGCCCACCTGGGTCAAGTCGGCGTCCGACGCCAAACTGCGCTCCACCAAATTGGCCGTGACCCGTTTTGAGACCATGAGCACCGCTACGGCCACACGCGAAACCTGGCTCAAAGGTCAGCGCTGCATCATCCCCATGCAGGCGTTTTTCGAAGACGACTGGCGCAGCCGCAAAGCCGTGCCCACCCGCATCGCCCGCGTGGACGGCCAGCCCATGGGCGTGGCCGGTTTGTGGGAGCGCTGGACACAAGGCGACGAAGAGATCGTCAGCTTCACCTTGCTCACCGTCAACGCCAACAGCCACGCGCTCATGAACCGCTACGGCCAAAACGGCAACGAAAAACGCATGCCCGCCATCCTGAACGAAGGCGCCTACGGCGCGTGGCTCAACGCCCCCCTCAACAAAGCCCGCGAGTTCATGCGGGCCTACCCGGCCAACTTGCTGCTGGCCAATCCGGTTCAAAAAAATAAACGGTCTTCAGCCCAAACGGCTGCGGTGCCGAGCGATCTGCAAACGCACTTGTGCGGGCGCGGTGCCGCCCAAGGTGTTGCGGGCGTTCAGCGAGCCTTGCAGGCTGAGCGGGTCAAACACATCGGCCTCGATACGGCTGTCGAACTTTTGCAGGGTTTCCAGCGGCAGTTCTGACAAGTCCACACCCAGCCCCTGGGCAGTTTTGACCGCATGGGCCACCACCTCGTGGGCGTCGCGGAAGGGCAGGCCTTTTTTCACCAAGTAGTCGGCCAAGTCGGTGGCGGTGGCGTAGCCTTTTTTAACGGCCGCTTCCATCGCTGCGGCGTTGACGGTGATGCCGCCTTCTTTTTGGCCGGTGGCGGGGTTGACCTGACCGCCGACCATTTCGCTGAAGATGCGCAGGGTGTCTTTGAGCGTGTCCACCGTGTCGAACAGCGGCTCTTTGTCTTCTTGGTTGTCTTTGTTGTAGGCCAGGGGCTGGCCCTTCATCAGGGTGATCAGGCCCATCAGGTGGCCGACCACGCGGCCGGTCTTGCCGCGTGCCAGCTCGGGCACGTCGGGGTTTTTCTTCTGCGGCATGATGCTCGAGCCGGTGGTGAAGCGGTCGGCAATGCGCACAAAGCCGAAGTTTTGGCTCATCCACAAGATCAACTCTTCACTGAAGCGGCTGATGTGCACCATGCACAGGCTGGCGGCGGCGGTGAATTCGATGGCAAAGTCGCGGTCGCTCACGCCGTCCAAGCTGTTTTGGCAAACCTGTGGGTTGCCGTGTTCATCGACCATGTCCAGGGTGCGGGCCACGCGTTCGCGGTCCAGCGGGTAGGTGGTGCCGGCCAAAGCGGCGCTGCCCAGCGGCAGGCGGTTGGTGCGGCGGCGCACGTCGACCATGCGTTCGGCATCCCGGCTGAACATTTCCACATAGGCCAGCAGGTGGTGCGCAAAGCTCACGGGCTGGGCCACTTGCAGATGGGTGAAGCCAGGCAGGATCACTTCGACGTTTTGCTCGGCCACATCGACCAGTGACTTTTGCAGGTCGACCAGCAAGTCGATGATCAGGTCCATCTCGCCACGCAGCCACAGGCGGACGTCGGTGGCCACTTGGTCGTTGCGGCTGCGGCCGGTGTGCAGGCGCTTGCCCGCGTCGCCCACCAGCTGGGTCAGGCGCGCTTCGATGTTCAGGTGCACGTCTTCCAAGTCCAGCTTCCACTCAAATGCGCCGGACTCGATTTCTTGCGTGATTTGCGCCATGCCGCGCTGGATGTCGGCCAGGTCGCTCGCGCCAATGATGTTTTGTGCGGCCAGCATGTCGGCGTGGGCCAGCGAGCCCTGGATGTCGGCTTGCCACAGGCGCTTGTCAAAGAACACGCTGGCGGTGTAGCGCTTGACCAACTCGCTCATGGGTTCAGAAAAGAGCGCGGACCAGGCTTGGGATTTTTTGTCGAGTTGGTTTGTCATAAGCCTGCTATTTTATCGGGGCAGGGCAGGGCATGGACCGCTCCCTTGGCGAGACCATGCTGGGTCAGTGCAGTTGCGCAGCGCGGTAGACCGCATTGCGGTCACGTTTGCCCACAGCGATCACGATCACCAATACCTGCTGGTCGCGCACCTCATACACCAGGCGGTAACCCACACTGCGCAGCTTGATTTTGTAGCGGTCAGGGTGGCCGCTGAGTTTGGCCGATGCCACTCGCGGCGCGTCCAGCCGTTCGGTCAACTTCTTTTTTAACTGGCTGCAGACGGTGCCGTCCAGCTTGCGCTATTCGGCCAAGGCCTCTTCAAGGAACGCCAGCTCAAAGCTCATCGATCGAAACCGGAATGACTTTTTGGCCTCGGCGGGTGTCGGCGATCTGATTGAGCTCGATGTCTTCGAGCTGCGCCATCATGGTTTCAAACCATGCGGCAGGCACGCAATAAAAAGCGGGCTCATTGCGGTTGAGGATGGCCACCGGAAACCCATCGCCTGCAGCCACGGTGCCCATGGGGTTGCGCTTGAGCTCAGAAATGCTGGCCGCTGTTTCAGACAGAATTTGATGAGTCATAGGCTTTTGGAGGTGCTTTTAAAGGTGGCAATATTAGCGCTTTAATACCAATCAGGAAATTTTGATTTCACCCAAAGCTTGGGCCCAGTTGCTCTCAGCCATTCCTCAGCCCAGCAAGGCGAGTGCCAAGGCGTGGTAAGCGGGCAGGGTGTGCGGGTCGTTGGCGATGTTGGCCGCCACGGGGTGCGAGGCGTAGCGGGCGATCACCATCTCGGCTTTGGGGTCGATGTAAATGTTTTGCCCGTGCACGCCCCGCGCCATGATGGCGCCGTGTGCGTTGTGCGACACCCACCACATGTTGCGGTAGCTCCAGCCTGCCAGCGTGGCCGGGCCGTTGGCCGCAAAACGGGCCGGGTCGGCGCCCGCAAAAGTGTCGGCCACCGCCGCTGCGGGCAAGACCTGGGTCTGGCCCACGCGGCCATGGTTGCGCACCAGTTCGCCAAACCGGGCCAGGTCGCGCAGGCCTGTGTTGAGGCCCCCGCTCGCAAAGGCGGTGCCGTTCGGGTCCACGGTGTAATACGCGTCCAGCTCGGCGCCCATGGGCTGCCAGATGCGCTCGGACAGCATTTGCTCTGTGTTTTGGCCACTCACGCGGCGCACGATCCAGCCCAGCACATCGGTGTTGGCCGTGCGGTAGGTGAACCGGTCACCATGCTCGCCCAGCTTGCGCACGGTTTTTAAATAGTCGTAAAAGTTGCCCGGGCCGCTGTAGCCGGGCGGGCGGGGCATCACGCCGCCAGCGCACATGTGCTTCCAGATCTCGGCCTGCGGGTCGGCGTAGTTTTCGGTGTAATCAATGGCCGTGGTCATGTCCATGACCTGCCGCACCGTGGCATCGCCAAAGCCGCTGCCCGCCAACTCGGGCACGTAATGGTCCACGCGCTGCGTTTCGTCGAGCGCCCCCTCGGCCACCAGACACGCGGCCAGCAAACCCATGAACGACTTGGACACCGACATGGCAATGTGCTCACGCCCGGGCGTCATCACCCCACCAAAGTGCTCCAAAAGCACCTGCCCCTTGTGCATGACCAAGAGCGCATCGGTGTAAGTGGCCTCCATCATGTCGGCCCAATTGCAAACACCTTTGCCGCCCATGGGGGTGTAGCCGACGCTCGGCAGGGCGCCTTGGGCCATTGGCAAAGGCGTGGCGGCCTTCAAGCCTTTGGCAACCGTGACGGTGGGCACCAATTGCCGGTAATGCGCAAAGCTCCAACGCAGCTGCGGAAAGCGGTAGCCGCTGCCATCATCAAACCGAATGATCTTGTCGGCTGCGGGCGGCGAGCCCTGCATCCAACCCAACGCAAAGGGGTCGCAGTCTTTGGCGGCGGGCAAAGGGGTCTGGTGGTTCATGGCGTTCCTTGGTGTCTTGTAGGGCGGGCTTATGTGGTCATGATTTTGCGATGAGTGACAAGGTCCGGCCTGTCATCTAGGCGCAGCTTTTTGTTATCAACGCGTCAATCCATACACCGCCAAGCCCAGCCACTCGTGCAGCGCTGTTTGCCACAGCATCAAACTGCGTGCCAACGCATAGTCAGGCCAGGCCGTGGTTTCGCCGGTTCTGAAGTCGACCGGGTAGGGTCTGACGCGGCAGCCCACCGACTCGAACTCGGCCATCGCGCGGGGCATGTGCCAGGCCGAAGTCACCAACAACCAAGGCTCCTGGCAGCGTGGCCCCAGCAAAGCCGCCACTTGCCGGGCATTTTCTCGGGTCGTGCGCGAGCCCGCTTCCAGCGTCACACGGGCCAAGTCCACGCCTTGCTCTTGGTAAAACGCCCGCGCCAACTCCGACTCCGTCACGCCCGTGGCCCGCAAGCGCACCTCGCCACCTGAAAACACCAAAGTCAGATGCGGATGCTGCCGCAGCAAACCCACAGGCACCGTCATCCGCTCGGCCGCCTCGCCCAAAGGCACCTGCCCGTGCACCTGATAACTGCGCGGGTGCTGCGTGGCACCCCCCAACACCAGCAGCCCCACATGCCGGTCCAGCATCGCCGCTGCTGGCACCGGGTAGCGGTTTTCCAGCGGGCGCAGCAATGCCTGGGGCAGCGCCTCAAAACCGAGCAGGCCCAACACCACCAGCCCCAGCCAAAGCATGCCCAAGGCCGCACGCCGCCAGCGGCCCAGCGCCAGCAACGCCACCCCCCACCACAGCGCCAGCCAAAACTGACCTTGCCCCCGAAAAACGTACTGCTTAGCTGATGGTTAAAAATCAGTTCAAGGAGAACGAGATGAGTGAAACGAGGAAACGGGCCAAGTACACGCTGGAATTCAAGATGGAGGCGGTCAGGCTG
>JAKFXJ010000169.1 GCA_021731425.1 Limnohabitans sp.
CGTGGCCAAGTTGGCCCCAGGGTTTTTGCCGGAGTTTTCTGCCCTGGCTTTTGGCTTTGGCTTGCTGGCCACGCTGGCCTGGGCTTGGTTGGTCAAGTGGCGCATTGGCAGCCACCGCGCTGCGCTCTGGAAGAGCATGATCTTGCCCGCCTCTGGCGCGGTGCTGTGCTGGCTGCTGCTCATGAGCCTGTGGTTGCCCTTGCTCAACTTTGCCCGCAGCTACGGCCCCACGGTGCAAAAAGTGCAAGTCGTGACCGGTACCGCCTCATGCTTGCAATACGCCGGCATCAGCCAGGCACAGGGCGCGGCTTTGTTGTTTCATGCGCAGGTGCGCCTGCAAGCGGCCACCACGCCCAGTGCCGAGTGTCCTTGGCTGGTCATGGACGAGAAAAATCTGCCCTTGTTGGAAGACCGCCTCCAGGACCTGGGCTGGACGCTTGAAGCGACCGCTGCCCGACTGGGGGAGCGCAGCGACCGCCTGATGATCTTCCGACCCGCGCAGCCGATCCAAGACACACCCGCCTTGCTAGAACCGGCCAAGAACTGAGCCATGTCAGAGCTGCGCACCATCGCCCGCCATGCAGGCACCGTGCTGGTCGGGCAGCTGGCGGTCATGGCCTTTGGCGTGGCCGACACGGTGATTGCCGGGCGCTACAGCCCGCATGCGCTGGCTGTGCTGTCCCTGGCCTCCTCCATCTACATCAGCATTTATGTGGCGCTCAACGGCATGCTGCAAGCCCTACTGCCGGTGTGGGCCGAGCTGCATGGCGGCAACCGACACGCTGAAATCGGGCGCTCAGTGCGCCAAGCGCTTTACATTTCGGCGGGCGCAGCGGCCCTGGGCATCACCGGCTTGTGGTTCCCCGATCCTTGGCTGTCCTGGACCCAAGTGCCCACCGAACTGTGGCCCGATGTGCGAGCCTATTTGCGCGTGTTGGCCCTGGCGCTGGTGCCTTCCTTGCTCTTTCGCATGTACAGCACGCTCAACCAAAGCTTGGGCTACCCGCGCTTGGTGACCTGGCTGCAAGCGGGAGCGCTGTTGGTGAAAATTCCTTTGTCGGTGCTGCTGACCTTTGGCGCAGGCGATGTGCCCGGCATGGGCGTGGTGGGCTGCGCTTGGGCCACGCTGGCCGTCAACAGCTTGATGATGTTCACCGGGTTATGGCTTTTGCGCACGCAAGACATTTACCGCCCCTATAGGCTGTGGCGTCTGCCCGAAAAACCCCAGTGGTCGGTGCTGCAACACTTTTTGCGCTTGGGCGTGCCCGCTGGCTTGTCCATCATGGTGGAGGTCACGTCCTTTACTTTGATGGCCTTGTTCATTGCCCGCTTGGGCGCTGTGGCATCGGCCAGCCATCAGATTGCAGCCAGCCTGGCCTCGGTGCTGTACATGGTGCCTCTGGCCCTGGGCATCGCCAGCAGCGCCCGCACGGGTTACTGGTTGGGCGCTGGCCAACCCCACCGCGCCCGGCAAGCGGCGGGGCTGGGCATCAGCCTGGCCATCGGCACGGCGGTGCTGTGCGCTGCGGCCTTGCTGCTGGGCCGCGAGGCGATCGCCCACGCCTTCACCAACGACCGGGTGGTGGCCCAAACCGCCATGGTCTGGCTGGCCTGGGTAGCGGTCTACCACCTGGCCGATGCGGTGCAAGCGGTCTGCGCATTTTTGCTGCGCTGCTACCGCATCACCATCGCGCCACTGCTCATCTACACCGCCTTTTTGTGGGGCTTTGGCCTGTATGGCGGCTACCTGTGGGCCTACGAAGATTCAGTGCTGAGCGGCTGGCTGCAGTGGACCGGCCGCCCGGCGGTAGACACCTTCTGGATCAGCAGCAGCCTGGCCTTGGCTGCGGTGTCGGTGCTGTTTGCGGTGCTGATGTGGCGGGTGTCTCGGCCTGTGCACCTCCCAAGCGTCGTTGATTAAGACTCTCTGCAGGGAATGCGGTCATCAAGGATTCACAAAACACAATGACAGTGGGGTTTTTGATATTTTGAACCGCCATGACAACCCCGAACGCCATCGACGAAGCCCAAATGCGCCAGCTGCGCGAAGACCTGCTGGACAGCATGGATGAAGAACTGGAATTGGAGCTCGATGACCGCTGGGGCACCGATGCTGCCACCAACGCGGCCCAAGCCGGCGAGCGCATCCGCTACTTTCGTGAACTGTTGCGCTTGCAGTCCGAGCTGGTGATGCTGCAGGACTGGGTGGTCAAAACCGGCCACCGCATGGTCATCCTGTTTGAGGGCCGCGATGCTGCGGGCAAAGGCGGCGTGATCAAACGCATCACCCAGCGCCTGAACCCGCGTGTGTGCCGCGTGGCCGCCCTGCCCGCGCCCAACGACCGCGAGAAAACCCAGTGGTACTTTCAGCGCTACATCTCTCACCTTCCCGCTGCGGGCGAGATCGTGTTGTTTGACCGCAGCTGGTACAACCGCGCGGGCGTTGAAAAAGTCATGGGCTTTTGCAGCGAAGAGGAATACGAAGAGTTTTTCCGCTCTGTGCCCGAGTTCGAAAAAATGCTGGTGCGCAGCGGCATCCAACTGGTCAAGTACTGGTTTTCGATCACAGATGACGAGCAACATGCTCGCTTTTTAGGCCGCATCCACGACCCGCTCAAGCAGTGGAAGCTCAGCCCCATGGACCTGGAAAGCCGCCGCCGTTGGGAAGACTACACCCGTGCCAAAGAAACCATGATCGAACGCACCCACATCCCCGAAGCGCCATGGTGGGTGGTTCAAGCCGTGGACAAGAAAAAAGCCCGACTCAACTGCATTGACCACTTGCTCAGCCAAGTGCCCTACCACGAGGTCGAACACCCCCAAGTGGAACTGCCCGGGCGGGTGCGCAACCCGGACTACATCCGTCATCCGGTACCTGCAGAGATGATCGTGCCCGAGAAATACTGAACGCTCGTCCCCCAGATCAACAGGCCCGCATAACGGGCCTGTTTTTTCTTGACCGTTGGCAATCTTCAAGTGATCTTGAGAAAGGCTTGGCCCATGCGAATCTGCGCACCGGGCGCAATGCCCTCAGCCAAGGCAAAGCCCGGCGGTACAAACACCAAAATGGTCGAGCCATGCTCGAACCAGCCCATTTCCTGGCCCTTCACATAGGCCGCATCACAAGGCATTTCGTTCGGGCCTTGGTAGCGCAAATTCAGTAACACATCGACCGCATGAAAACGCATGCTGGCCACCAAAACAGCCGCCACTGGCACGATCAAAAAGGGCACACCCTCTTGCGTTTTCATGTGCAGCACCGCCCGTTCGTTTTTGCAAAACAACTCTTGCACGCGCTTCAAGGCCACAGGGTTCACATTCCAAGTGTCACCCGAGATGTAGGTCACATGCTGCAGTTGCACATCGTGTGGCGCATGAAAGCGGTGGTACATGCTGCTGGTCAGGCGCAGAGTGATGTAGGTTCCCCCTTCCAGCGCGGCAGGCCAATGCTGGCAACGCTCTGAGGTGCCCAGCAAGGTCTGCAGCTGGTAAGGAAAACCTTTGGCCTGAAACACTTGGCCCTGCGTGATGGTGCCGCAAGCCCCCACGATGGCGTCACAAGGCGATGTCATGAACGCAGGGTCTGGGTTGACGACCCGCGCCCCAGGCACCAATTCACGGGTGAAACAAGCGTGCAAGCTGTCAAATGTTTTGAGCTTGGCATCGCTCAAATCCAGATCACTGAACCAACCCCACACCACCATCGATGACTTCACGACCCAGGGGTGTTTGATTTGACTCCACCACCCCATGAAGCGGGTCAGGGTGATGCGCGGGATGCGGTTGGTGAGCAAAAAATTCAGGTCTTCTTGCAGCATCCACTTTTGGAAATGTTGGCGAATCTTCATCATGTTGTCACTCAATTTGAATAAAAAGAAATTTTGTTGTCACAAGGAGATTGCAGTGAACCCCACTTGGATCAGTTTGGGCGTCCTGGCCGCTTTGGCCCCGAGCCTGCATCGGCGCATTCAACTCTCCCGGGCCAAACACCGCTCTTTGGCAGGCCACTCGCGCATGGCCAAGCGACTGGCCCGCTGGCTGCCGGGTTACAGCTTCGACGAGGCTGAGTTTTTTGGCTGTGATGGCGCTCCGAGCGACATTCAGGCGCAACGCCGTGCGGCATTTTTTACTTTGGCCAATACGCTGCAAACTCGGCACCGCCTGAGCATCGAGGCCACTGCTGCAGCACGCGAGAACATCTCGGACATGCAATTTGTCTCGGCCTACCGCGTGCCCTTCCAGTTCAGCCCGGTGGTGCGCGAGCACCTGAAAGTCGGCTCGTTTTGGGAGTCGGCCCAAGGCGTGCATGTCACAGACCTCGACGGCCAAAAGTTTTACGACCTCACAGGCTCTTATGGCGTGAACGTGTTTGGTGCCGACTTTTACAAACGCACCATGGCCGAGGGCATGGCCCGAACGCAAGCGCTGGGGCCAGTTCTGGGCTCTTACCACTCTGTGGTGGCTGACAATGCCAACCGCCTCAAAGCCATTTCCGGATTGGATGAGGTGTCGTTCCACATGTCGGGAACCGAAGCCGTGATGCAGGCCGTGCGGCTGGCCCGCTACCACACACGCCGCAAAAACATTGTGCGTTTTTGCGGGGCTTATCACGGCTGGTGGGAGGACGTGCAACCTGGCCCCGGTAACCCCATGCCCCCGCGCGAGACCTACACCCTGAGTGATATGAGTGAGCGCAGCTTGCAAGTGTTGCGCACCCGCAAAGACATCGCCTGTGTGCTGATCAACCCCCTGCAGGCCTTGCACACGAATGCCAACGCGCCGGGCGACTCGACCTTGGTCGACAGCAGCCGCCGTGCCGCTTACGACCGCGCGGCCTACACCGCTTGGCTCCAAGCCTTGCGCCAAGTCTGCACCGAACGCGGCATTGCCCTGATTTTTGACGAAGTGTTTTTGGGCTTCCGGTTGGCTGCAGGTGGTGCACAAGCCTACTTTGGCGTGCAGGCCGATTTGGTCACCTATGGCAAAACACTGGGAGGTGGTTTTCCAGTGGGTGTGGTGTGCGGCAAGCGCGAATGGATGCGCCGCTTCAATGAAAAACACCCTGCCGACATCTGCTTTGCTCGTGGCACCTTCAACGCGCACCCTGCCGTCATGGGTGCCATGTCGGCATTTTTGGAGCAGTTGGAAACCCCTGAAGTCCAAGTCATTTACGAGGGTCTGGACGAACGCTGGAATGCCCGTGCTGCGCTGTTCAACAGCACCATGC
The DNA here is from genome assembly GCA_021731425.1 of Limnohabitans sp. Taxonomy (GTDB): domain Bacteria; phylum Pseudomonadota; class Gammaproteobacteria; order Burkholderiales; family Burkholderiaceae_C; genus Limnohabitans_A. The sequence goes on from JAKFXJ010000169.1 coordinate 5,228, forward strand.
AAGCGCATGGTTTGCCTTTGCAGGCGGCCAACATGTCGAGCGTATGGACACTCTTTTACACGCAACCCAGCCGGTACAACTGGATGCTGCAGTACTACCTCAGGCTGCATTGATTGGCGCTCAGTTGGGTGGGGACGGGCCGTTTGATCTTCAGTCTCAAC
>JAKFXJ010000206.1 GCA_021731425.1 Limnohabitans sp.
GACTGGCCAACCCCGACAGCCTCTGGGTCAAGTTGCGGGTAGACCAGGCTCGGTCAACTGAGCTGGCTGTCGGCTTGCCAGCCCAAATTGTGTTGCGCTCACGGCCACAGCAGGTTCTGGCAGGCAAAGTGGATCGGGTTGAGTTGCAGGCGGACGCTGTGACAGAAGAGCGGATTGCGCAAGTGGCGTTCGAGCAGATTCCTGCGGCGCTTTCGATTGGCGAGATGGCTGAGGTCACTCTCCAGCTCCAGCCGACCGAGCAGGCGCTGGTGGTGCCGCAGGCCAGTGTACAGACCCATCAGGGCCGCACAGGCGTATGGCGTCTCAAAGACAGCGCACTCGATTTTGTGCCTGTCCAATGGGGCGCCGCCAGCCTGGATGGGCGTGTGCAGGCGCTCAGCGGCTTGGCATCAGGCGATACGGTGGTGGTGTACAGCGAAAAACCGCTGTCCGCAGGGGCGCGCTTCAAGGTGGTCGATACGCTCGTGAAAAAGGCCAAACCATGATCAGCCTGGCGGCGCGCGACATTCAGCACAGTTGGGCTAAGTTCGTGCTCACCGGGCTGGGGCTGGGTTTGCTCATTGGTGTGACGCTGACCATGGCCGGTGTGTTTCGCGGCATGGTGGACGATGCGCAGGCTTTGCTGAACAACAGCGGCGCCGACTTGTGGGTGGTCCAAAAGGACACGCAGGGGCCGTATGCCGAAGCTTCCAGCCTCAAAGACGATGTGGTGCGCAGCATTGCGGGTATGCCCGGTGTTGCTATGGCAGCCAACATCACTTACTTCACCATGCAGATCAAAGCCGTGGGAGGCAAGGAGGCCCGAGCCATGGTGGTCGGCATTGAACCCGGTGCTGCTGGGTTGCCCGGGCAACCTGGCCATTTGCTGGCAGGTCGGCACCTCACTCGCAGCCACTACGAAGCAGTGGCAGACATCAAGACAGGGCTGTCGCTGGGCGACAAGGTCGAGATCCGGCGTCACACCTACGAAGTGGTGGGCTTGACGCGCCGCATGGTGTCCTCCGGTGGAGACCCGATGGTGTTCATTCCGCTCAAGGACGCTCAGGAAGCGCAATTCATCAAGGACAACGACGCCATCGTGAACGACCGGTCGCGCACAGCGGCCAACCCCGCGTTCAATCGGCCTGCGGTACCAGGTCTGCTCGATGCCGTGCAAAACCTGCAAACCAGCAGTCGCAACGTCAATGCGGTGCTGGTGCGCGTGACCGAGGGCTGGTCAGCTGCGCAGGTAGCCGAACCGATCCGGCGCTGGAAGCATCTGACTGTCTTCACCCGCGAGGACATGGAAGACATCCTGGTCGACAAACTGATTGCAACCTCGGCGAAGCAGATCGGCATGTTTCTGGCCATCCTGGCCGTGGTCAGTGCAGCGATTGTGGCCTTCATCATCTACACCATGACGTTAGGCAAGATTCGCGAAATTGCCGTTCTCAAGTTGATCGGCACCCGCAACCTGACCATTGCGTCCATGATCCTGCAACAGGCCCTGGGCCTCGGTGTGATCGGCTTTGTGGTGGGCAAAGTGGCCGCTACCCTTTGGGCACCAGTCTTTCCAAAGTTCGTTCTTTTGCTAACGCAAGATGCCGTGTTGGGCTTTATCGCCACCATGCTCATTTGCACTCTGGCAAGTACCCTGGCCATCCGGATTGCCCTGCGCGTCGATCCTGCACAGGCCATCAGTTGAGGCGCGCCCCATGAACAGCACACCAGGCGGTATCCGCATCGAAAACCTGCGCAAGGTCTATGGCCATGGCGACACTGCCGTGGAAGCGCTCAAGAACGTCAACATGCAGGTCGCGCCGGGCGAGGTGGTGGGCTTGGTGGGGCCATCGGGCTCGGGCAAGAGTACCTTGCTCAAATGTCTCGGTGCGATCATTGAGCCCACGTCCGGGCGCATGACGCTAGGCGATGAAGTCATCTACGACAATGGCTGGAAGACGCCCGATCTGCGCGCCCTGCGCCGCGACCGGATCGGATTTGTGTTTCAAGCGCCCTATCTGATTCCGTTTCTGGACGTGACTGACAACGTGGCCCTGCTACCCATGCTGGCAGGTGTGCCCAATGCAAATGCGCGGCAGCGCGCACTGGAATTGCTCGATGCCCTGGACGTGGCGCACCGCGCCCAGGCCGAGCCTGCACAACTCTCAGGCGGCGAGCAGCAACGGGTGTCGATTGCCCGTGCACTGGCCAACAAGCCACCGGTGATCCTGGCCGACGAACCTACGGCCCCGCTGGACAGCGAACGTGCACTGGGCGTGATGCGCATCCTTAACAATATGGCACGGCAGGCGCAGACGGCCATCATCGTCGTGACCCACGATGAGAAGATCATTCCGACTTTCAAGCGGATTTATCACATTCGTGATGGTCAAACGATAGAGGAGCAAGGTGAGGGAAGAGCACTGGATTAAGTTCGAAATCTCAATTGTTGACGCCCCCTTGATGACAATGGGCGACAGTTACCCAATGCGTTGAACATGAGGTTTGCCAGGCACTCAAAAGCGCTTGGTGTCAGGTGTCGGTCATAAAATGCATTCAAAGAGAATATTTGAGGCATCCTCCTCAAGAACTAGGACTTCAGAACGATGCGACTGACCCACTGGACCGACTACAGTTTGCGTGTGCTGATGTATTGCGCGCAATGCGAGGCGCAACAAAGCGTGGCGACCATCCAAGCGATTGCAGACCAACATGGCATTTCCAAGAGTCACCTGACCAAAATTGTCATGACGCTGGCCGCCGATGGCTACCTGCAAACCAGTCGGGGACGGGGCGGTGGCATTTGCCTGGGGCGGCCTGCTGCGCAGATTGTGCTGGGCGAGGTGGTGCGCAAGACCGAAACGGATTTTCAGATGGTTGAATGTTTTGGTGAAGGCCAAAGCCACTGTGCCTTGCTGCCAGCCTGCCACTTGAAAAACGTGTTGGCGCAAGCTCTGGAAGCTTTTTTTGCAACCCTAGATGGGATCACCCTGGCCGATTTGATGGACACCACACAAGCCCGAATGGCGACGCTGCAAACCCTGGCCTTCAAGCCCCAGGCGGCCAGGTCACGCAAGGTCGTCATGACATGAAGCACACAGCGTCCCTGTCGGCCAAACTAGTGCGCATTGGTGCCGGTTTGCTGGTGGTTGCCCTGATCTCGATTGGCCTGACCTTGTGGGTGACCTGGAAGCTCAGTGGCGGTGCGGCCGCCCTGAACGAGGCGGGGCGCATGCGCATGCAAACCTGGCGACTGACCAGCGAAGTGCAGGCGCAGTTGCCAGCAGCACACATTGAGGCCTTGACCCGCGAATTTGACAGCAGCATGCAGTTGCTCAAAAACGGCGATGCCAGCAGGCCGCTGTTTGTGCCTTGGGATGATCACGTCAGGCTGCGATATGGCGAGGTGGAGCGCCTGTGGCAAAACCAGAAAACCCGCTTCATGGCGCAACCGTCCATGGACCATGCCAGTCTGGTTCAGCATGCCAATACCTTTTTGACCTCGATTGATCGGTTTGTCTTGTCCATCGAAGGCCAGATGGCGGGCTTGACCGCGATCCTCAACCTGTTCCAGTTTGTGATGATGGCGCTGGCCATCGGCGGTGCCGTCATCATGCTCTACACGGGTTATATGTATGTGATCAACCCCTTGAGCAATCTGCGCGATGGTCTGCGCAAAATTGAGTCAGCACAGTTTGCCACCCGGGTCGATGTGGCCTCCAACGATGAGTTTGGCCAAGTGGCTTCGGGTTTCAATCGCATGGCGGCGACCCTCCAGTCCTTGTATGGCAACCTCGAAGCTCAGGTGGCAGCCAAGACGCAACGCATCGCTGCGCAAAAAGAACGGCTGGAGGGGCTTTACGGCATGAGTGCTTTCCTGGCCCAAAGCAATGACTTGAACGAGTTGACGCAAGGCTTTGCACAGCACGTGCGCCTGCTCATGAAGGCAGATGCGATTGTCCTGCGATGGTCGGGCGAAGACGCCAGCAAATTGCTCCTGCTGGCATCGGACGCTTTTCCGCTGGCCATGCAGGAGGAAGAAAAATGCCTGATGGCAGGGGCTTGCGCCTGCGGCCAGCCCCAGAACGATGCCCGCACGCGGGTAATCCCCATCATGAACAGCGAGGTGGCCCCCTTGCAGCACTGCGCCCGCATAGGCTATGTGGGCATGACCTCGGTGCCCGTGCGCATGCACCACAAGGTGCTGGGTGAGATCAACCTGTTCTACAAAAGCCAGGTCAGCCTGCCTGCCGAAGAGCTGGAGCTGATGGACACCCTGGCCAGCCACCTGGCCACGGCGGTGGAGGGTTTGCGTGCTGCGGCCTTGGACCGGGAGGCCGCCATCTCGGGTGAGCGTGCTTTGCTGGCCCGGGAGCTGCACGACTCGATCGCGCAGTCGTTGGCGTTTCTCAAGATTCAGGTGCAGCTGTTGCGCAACGCCATGGCCAAAAACGATGCCGACAAAACAGCACTGGCCCTGGGTGAACTTGACAGTGGCCTGAAGGAAAGCATTGCCGATGTGCGCGAGTTGCTGTTGCACTTTCGCACCCGCACCCAGGCCGATGACATTGACCGAGCGGTGCAGGAGACTCTCCAGAAATTTCAGCACCAGACCGGTCTGCAGGTCAGTCGCAAGGTGATAGGTGAGGGTCTGCCTTTGCCGCAGGATGTTCAGATTCACGTTTTGCATGTCTTGCAGGAGGCGCTGTCCAATGTCCGCAAACACGCGGGTGCGCGTGGCGTCGAGATCGAAATCCACAAGGGCGACTCCTGGCGCTTTGTGGTGCGCGACGACGGGGCCGGTTTTGACGAAGGTGGCCAGCGCAGCGAACTGCAGGTGGGTCTGAAGATCATGCGCGAACGCGCCGACCAGATCGGTGCCTCGGTGACGGTGGACTCCGCTGTGGGCCAAGGCACCGCCGTTACCCTTAGGGTGCCTACCGCCCAATCTCCCAAAACCCAACCGAGCGGGGAGATGTCCCCCACTTTGTACGCATGACCGAACCGATTGCACTTCTTGTGGTCGACGACCACACCTTGTTTCGCCGTGGCCTCATTGCCTTGCTCTCGCAAGACGAGCGTTTTCGGGTGGTAGGCGAGGCTGGTGATGTGGGCGAAGCCCTGCGCGTACTGGCCAAAATCCAGCCAGACCTGCTCTTGCTGGACAACCATTTGCCGGGCGTGAAAGGGGTGGATGCCATCGGGGCGCTCAAGCAAGCCTCGCCCGATTTGCACATCCTGATGCTCACCGTGAGCGAAGATGAGGACGACCTGTCCAAAGCCCTGCAAAACGGGGCCGACGGGTATTTGCTGAAAACCGCGGAGTCAGACCAGCTGTGTGAAGCCCTGGTCAAAGTGCATGAGGGGCATTCGGTCATCAGCCC
>JAKFXJ010000232.1 GCA_021731425.1 Limnohabitans sp.
GACCCCAGCGTGGGTCGTTCAAATTGAACATGCCTCGAATCTTTGCGGGCAGCAAGGACCATCGCAGGGCTGGCAGGTGAAAATTCATGGTTCTTTGTCTTTGTCTGGATGACGAAACAGCATTGTGCCGAATTTAAGGGCCACTCAAGGCAGGTCACCGGGATATTCCCGGTCCAAGTCACGGGGATCGGGCTCTGCCAAATCGGCAGGAGGCAGCGCGGCCTTGACGATGTCGGCGAGAGCCGAGCGCAAAAGGGGCAAACCCTCGCCGCTTCGTGCGCTCAGAAACACACGCGGTACGGGGTCGCCATCGAGTTCGTACTGGTCTTGCATCTGCAAGGGGTAACGCTCAGTGGGCAGAGAATCGAGTTTGTTGAAGACCAGCAGCTGCGGCACCTGAGAGGCACCGATCTCGGCCAGCACTTTTTGCACCTCTGCCATCTGCTCCGGAAAATCCGGGTTTGCCGCGTCCACCACATGCAGAAGCAAATCGGCTTCGGTGGCTTCTTGCAAAGTGGCCTGGAAAGCTTCGACCAGACCGTGCGGCAGATCACGAATGAAACCCACTGTGTCAGACAAGGAGACCGAGCGGCCCGCCTCGCCCAAATACAACTGACGCGTGGTGGTGTCCAGCGTGGCAAACAACTGGTCGGCCGCATAGGCACGGGCCTTGACCAGCGCATTGAACAAGGTGGACTTGCCCGCGTTGGTGTAACCCACCAATGAAATGTTGAAAGTGTCGCGGCGCTCGCGCTGGCGGCGCTGAGTGTTGCGCTGCTTTTTGACCTTGACCAGTCGCTCTTTGATGCGTTTGATCGAGTCGTTGATCATGCGTCGATCGAGTTCGATTTGGGTCTCGCCCGGGCCACCGCGCATGCCGATGCCGCCGCTTTGGCGCTCCAGGTGAGACCAGCGGCGCACCAAGCGGGTGCTCAGGTACTGCTGCCGGGCCAGTTCCACCTGCAGTTTGCCCTCGTGGCTGCGGGCACGCTGGCCAAAAATTTCCAGAATCAGCAAGGTGCGGTCGTTCACCGGCAAACCGATATGCCGCTCCAGATTGCGCTGTTGCGCTGGGCTCAAGGCTTGGTCGAACAAGACCTCAACGGCACCGTGCATGAGGGCCAATTCTTTGATTTCGTCGGCTTTGCCGCTGCCGACAAAAAGTGCGGGGTCTGGGGCTTTGCGTTTGCAGGTCAGGCGGGCCACGGGCTTCAAGCCCCCGGATTCGGCCAAAAGACCCAGTTCTTGCAGCTCGCCATCAAAATGCGGCAGCCCAAAGTCAACGCCGACCAGCATGGTCGGCGCGGCTTGATTGGATTTTGTTTCAGACAATGTCAGCAACCTCCGGCGGTGGCATCAGACCACCGGGCGAGCAAAAACCGCATCAAGCGGTGATTTCACCCGTTTCGGGCGTGCTGAAGGTGACGGAGCGACCGGGGACGATGGTCGAAATGGCGTGCTTGTAAACCATTTGTGTGACCGTGTTGCGCAAAAGCACCACGTATTGATCAAAAGACTCGATTTGGCCTTGCAACTTGATGCCATTGACCAAATAGATAGACACCGGCACATGCTCGCGGCGCAGCGCATTCAGAAAGGGGTCTTGCAAAAGTTGACCTTTATTGCTCACGATATTCTCCGTGTTCAGAAGTTTTAAAGCCTTGACCTTACCACAGGGTCAGGGGGTAACCCTCATAGAAAAGGCAATTCCACAAATATCAGCTGGATTCTTTGTCCGCAAAAGGATTTGTAGATGTTTTCATTTCAATTCGCAAGGGCGTGCCCGAGAGGTTGAAGGCCTTGCGAAACCGCGCTTCCAAAAAGCGCTTGTAGGAGTCAGTGACGTGTTCTAGCGAGTTGCCATGGATCACGATCACGGGCGGGTTCATGCCACCTTGGTGGGCGTAACGCATCTTGGGGCGGAACATGCCGCCGCGCTGCGGACTTTGGAACTGCACCGCTTCGAGCAGCAAGCGCGTCAAGATGGGCGTGCTCATCTTGCACATGGCCGATTTGTGGGCTTGCACAATCGAGTTCCAGACCGGCCCCAAACCCTGGCGCTTCTTGGCCGAGATGAAGTGCATGTTGGCAAAACTCAAAAACGGCAAACGGTTTTCAATCGAGCGCTGGACCAATTGGCGCTGGTATTCGTCGATCGCGTCCCATTTGTTCACGGCCAATACCATGGCGCGGCCGCTTTCCAGCGCATAACCGGCGATGTGGGCGTCTTGGTCGGTCACGCCCTGCTCGGCATCGAGCAAAAGCAAAACCACGTTTGCCGACTCAATGGCTTGAAGCGTTTTGACCACCGAGAACTTCTCGATGGCTTCAAACACCTTGCCTTTGCGGCGCAAACCGGCCGTGTCAATCAGCTCGAACTTCTGGCCTTGACGCTCAAAGGGCACGCTGATCGCGTCGCGTGTGGTGCCCGGCATGTCAAAAGCCACCAAGCGCTCTTCGCCCAGCCAGGTGTTGATGAGGGTGGACTTGCCCACGTTGGGACGACCGGCAACGGCCAATTTGACGACCGAAGGATCTTCTTCGGTTTCTTCGGGTTCATCGGGCAGATTCAGCGACTCAAAAGCCAGCTCGACCAGGCCGCGTGTGCCCTGCCCGTGCGCGGCCGAGATGGCGATCACTTCACCCAAGCCCAGCTCATAGAACTCAGTCAACTGAATGCCTTCGAGCATGCCTTCGGCCTTGTTGGCCACCAGCAAACAGGGCTTACCGATTTTGCGCAAGTATTTGGCAATGTCGTGGTCTTGTGCTGACAAGCCTCCACGCGCGTCCACCACAAAAATGACGATGTCAGCCTCGGCCACAGCCTGCTGGGTCTGTTTGGCCATCTCTTTGTAGATGCCCGCACTGGCATCGGGCTCAAAACCGCCCGTGTCAATGACAATGAATTCTTGACGGCCTTGTTTGCCATTGCCGTAATGGCGGTCTCGGGTCAAACCCGCGAAATCGGCCACGATGGCGTCCCGGCTCTTGGTGAGGCGGTTGAACAGCGTGGATTTGCCCACATTGGGGCGGCCAACGAGGGCCAGTACAGGTTTCACTTAAAAATTTTCCGATCCATCATTCAGGGCGAAATCCGAAGACGCCCCCGGTGCGTGTCACCACCACCAAAGTCTGACCCACGGCCACGGGTCGGCCGGTGATGGCGCTGCCATCGGTGGCCATGCGCTGCAAGGGCTGGCCATCTTTGGGCGAGAGGGCATGCACCCAACCGTCCTGATCCCCCACCACCAGCGCTTGGCCCCAGGCCAGAGGCAAGCTCAAGCCCCGAAAACGCAGGGCTTCTTGTGTCCACAGCGGCGTGCCCGAAGCCCGTTGCCAAGCCAGCACCTTTCCGTCTGACTCAACGCCCCACAGGGTTTGGCCATCACCGTCCAGGCCTTGGTGTCCTTGGGCGGCACGGCTCCAGGCCATGCGGCCATTGCTGCCATCCACACAGGCCACCGAGGTCTGGAATGCACGCACACACACCGAGTTGCCCACACGACTGGCACCCGCCACCAAGTCAACCAATCGTTCGACTTCGTTGGTGCCGCGGGTGCTGCCCACCAGGGTTTCCCAGCGCACACCGCCCGTTGTCGGGTTCAGTGAAGCCAGACGTCCGCCCCACCCCACCAGCAACTGGTCGCCCACAGGCATCAGCAAACCAGCCTGGCGCAGCACCAAGGGGTCACCCGAGCGCTGTTGCGTCCAGAGCTTCTGACCCGTGGCGCCATCAAAAGTGCTCACGCTCCGGTCACCTGTCAACACAAAAACACGGGCACCCGCCACCAATGGCGGGGTGTAAGACAAAGCTGGCAAGGCCTGGCGCCACAAGACCCGACCGGACTCCACGGCCACGAGTTCGTTGTTGCGCGTGACCACGGCAAAGCGCTGGCCATCACCCCCCACGCCCGCCTGAATGGGTGAACCCAAGTTCAGACGCCAGACGTCTTGGCCGGTACCCGCATCGATCAGCGCCAACTGTCCCAGGGTGGAGGCCACTGCCACTTGCTGGCCAAACACCGAGGCCATGAGGGGTGTGCTGACCTCACCGATCTGGTTGGTCCAGGCTTTTTGCAGCTTAAACGTGCCACTGACCGCAGGCAAAGGCGCCGGCTGGGGCTTGTCAGGTGCACTGGAGCAAGCCGACAACAAGGCCAAACTGGCCGAGGCCAGCCAACGATTGCAAGCAGAGGTCAACAAAGTGGTCACTTGGTGTTTCCTGAGGCATTGGCCGGGGTGGCTGCCTGGGGATCGAGGCCCAAGGCATTGAGCTTGGCTTGAACCAAGCGGCGGTAATCCGGGCTGTCGGTCAATTGCTGCCAAGCACTTTGGTAGGCACTGGCGGCTTCGGCTTTTTGGCCTTTGGCTTGCAAGACATCGCCACGCAGGTCAGCGGCCAGACCGGCCATGGCCGGCGTGAAAGGTGCACTGAATTGGGCCAAGGCTTCATCGTGGGAACCCGCGTCCATCAAAAGAGCTGACAAGCGCAAACGGGCAATGTCGCGGTAAGCTGGATCGGGGGCGCCGTCCACCACCCACTTGAAAGCCGGGCGGGCCGCATCGGCCTTGTCTTTAGACTGCAAAGCCTTGGCGGCCAACATGGCGGCCTGATGGGCGTAATGCGTGCCACCAAACTTGTCCTTCATGTCGGCCAGGCTGCGCTCCACACGGACCACATCCCCAGAGACGACAGCACGCTCCACCTCGTCAAACAGCACAGCCGCCTTGGCGGCTTGGTCGCGTTGCCAGTATTGGTAGCCGTTCCAAGCGGCATAGCCGCCCAAAATGACAATCAGCACCCAGGAAATCAGGTTGCCGTATTGCTTCCAAAAATGCTTGATCTGGTCAAGTTGTTCTTGTTCTTCGAGGTCGAGGGCTTTGGCCATGGTGTAAATCAGTAAATGAGCGCATCAAAGCGCGGATTGTAGGCTGTGGGCCCAAGCGGCCACCGTGTTCAGCGGCTCGGTGCGCTGGGCACCTTCGCCGTCACGCAGCGATTTGACCGCCACATGGCCTTGGGCCAACTCTTCGGCCCCAAAAACCAGGGCAAAACGTGCGCCCGAGCCATCGGCCTTTTTGAACTGTGACTTCATGCTGCCCATGCCTTCACCACTGCCCGCGTGCATTTGGGCCGACACGCCGCAGGCACGCAAGGTTTGCAGCACCTGCATGGCCACCGGCAAAGCAGCAGTTTCGGGAATGATGGCGTAAACATCGGGGGCCAGGTCGGGCAAGGCCTCGCCCTGCTCCTTGATGAGTTCGAGCACGCGCTCAACGCCCAAAGCCCAGCCCACGGCGGGTGCGGGCTTGCCGCCCACTTGCTCAATCAGGTAGTCAGAACGACCACCGCCGCAGATGGTGC
>JAKFXJ010000304.1 GCA_021731425.1 Limnohabitans sp.
CCCGCCCTTGAGCGCCAGCATGCTGCGGGCCTCATCGGGTGTGGCGATCTCGAGGTTCAGGGCTTCGAGCACGGTGCGGATGCGCTGGACCTGCTGAGCGCTGGACTCGGCCAATTTTCCAGGGCCGATCCACAGCGAGTCTTCTAGCCCCACGCGCACGTTCGAGCCCATGGCCGCACCAATGCTGGCCAGCGCAATCTGGCCTTTGCCTGCGCCCAGAATCGACCACTGGTAATCGTTGCCAAACAAGCGGTCGGCCGTGCGGCGCATGTGCACAAGGTCTTCGGGGTGCGGGCCAATGCCGCCCAAAATCCCAAACACCGATTGCACGAACAAAGGCCCCGTGACCAAGCCGCGATCGCGGAAATGCGCCAGGTTGTACAGGTGGCTGATGTCGTAACACTCGAACTCAAAACGCGTACCGTTTTCGGTGCCCAGGCGCAAAATGGTTTCGATGTCCTTGTAGGTGTTCTTGAACACCAGGTCGCGGCTTTTCTCCAGGTGCTCACGCTCCCATTCATGCTCAAAATTTTTGAATCGGTCCAGCATGGGGAACAAACCAAAATTCATCGAGCCCATGTTGAGCGAGGCCACCTCGGGCTTGAAAGTCAGGGCCGGTTGCATGCGCTCATGCACCGTCATGTGCGGGCTGCCGCCTGTGGTCAAGTTGATGACGGCGTTGGTCTTGGCTTTGATCTTTTGCAAAAACGGCACGAAAAACGACGGGTCTTGTGTGGGGCGGCCGTCGGCCGGGTCGCGGGCATGCAAATGCAAAATGGCCGCACCCGCCTCGGCGGCGGCAATGGCTGCATCGGCGATCTCGTCGGCGGTCACCGGCAAATGCGGCGACATGCTGGGCGTGTGGATGGCTCCCGTGGGGGCGCAGGTGATGATGACTTTGCGGGCTTTGCTCATGAACCGTCTCCAGAAAAAAATGGCCCAGCCACTGCGGACTGGGTCTGGGCCACAGCATGCCCGTCCCGCAAGAATGACGGGGTCACCAAGGCAACAAGCATGCAGCCCTGTCACACCCAGGCCGCGCGATTGCAGCAAAATGGCCAGACACACTGTCCAGGAATCCCATGCAGCACTTGCCGCCCTTCATCGCCCCTTCCGAACACCACGATGCCGACAGCGCCTTGGCGCAAATTCAGCACATCTACCAGCACAGCGTGAACCACCTGCGCCAAGCCATGCGCGAGTTTGTGGCGGGTGCCGACATGACAGACAACCGGGTGCGGGCGTTTTACCCCTTTGTTCGGGTGCAGGTCAGCAGCGCCAGCCGCAAAACCGCGGGGCTGGACAGCCGCCTGAGCTACGGCTTTGTGGCCGAGCCTGGCCGCTTTGAAACCACATTGACACGGCCCGACCTGTTCGCTTTTTACATCCGCCAGCAACTGGCGTTGCTGCTCAAAAACCACGGCGTGAGCCTGCAGGTGGGCACCAGCAACCAGCCAATTCCGATTCACTTTTCTTTCGCAGATGACGAGCACATGGAAGGCAGCCTGAGCCCCGAGCGCCAAGCCCTGATGCGCGAGGTGTTTGACCTGCCCGACCTGGCCGCCATGGACGACGGCATCGCCAACGGCACACACGAGCCCGCCGCCTCCGAAGCGCGGCCGCTGTCGCTCTTCACCGCGCCCCGCATCGACTATTCGCTGCAACGCCTGCGCCACTACACCGGCACCTCACCGCGCTGGTTTCAGAACTACGTGCTGTTCACCAATTACCAGTTCTACATCGACGAGTTCATCGCCCTGGGCCACGCCGAAATGCAAAACCCGGACAGCGAATACATCGCCTTTGTCGAGCCTGGCAACTTGGTCACGCGCCGTGTGGGCCTGGCACCTGAGGACGTGGACGCGCTGGGCCAAACCCCGCCGCGCCTGCCGCAAATGCCCGGCTACCACTTGGTGCGCAAGGGCCACAGCGGCATCACCATGGTCAACATCGGCGTGGGCCCGGCCAATGCCAAAACCATCACCGACCACATCGCCGTGCTGCGGCCACACGCCTGGCTGATGCTGGGCCACTGCGCGGGCCTGCGCACCACGCAGCTGCTGGGCGACTACGTGCTGGCCCACGCTTATGTGCGCGAAGACCATGTGCTGGACGAGGAACTGCCGCTGTGGGTGCCCATCCCGGCGCTGGCCGAGATTCAAGTGGCGCTGGAGCGTGCGGTGTCCGAGGTCACGGGTTGTCATGGCGCGGACCTCAAACGCCTCATGCGCACCGGCACCGTGGCCAGCACCGACAACCGAAATTGGGAGCTGCTGCCGGACAACAAACCGCAGCGGCGCTTCAGCCAAAGTCGCGCTGTGGCCCTCGACATGGAAAGCGCCACCATTGCGGCCAACGGTTTTCGCTTTCGGGTGCCTTATGGCACGCTGCTGTGCGTGAGCGACAAACCCCTGCACGGCGAGATCAAACTGCCCGGCATGGCCAACCACTTTTACCGCGAGCGGGTGAACCAGCACCTGCAAATCGGCATCCGCGCCGTGACCTTGCTGCGCGACGCTGGCCCCGAGCAACTGCACAGCCGCAAACTGCGCAGCTTTGCCGAAGTGGCTTTTCAGTAAGCCCGCCCCGCCATGGCCTTGGTCCTGCTCAACCCCCATGCACAAGGCGGCCGCGCTGCGCGACGCATTCCGGCCCTGCAGGCATGGCTGACAGCGCATGCGCCGAATACACAACTGGCTGCCCCCGAAGCCTTGAGCGACAGTGTGGCCCTGCTGCAGTCGCTGCCCGAAGGCAGCCGCGTGGTGGTGGTGGGTGGTGACGGCACACTCAACCGCTGGCTGCCCATGCTGCTGGCGCGGCGACTCACCGTGGGCCTGGTGCCCATGGGCAGTGGCAACGACAGTGCCCGCGCCTGGGGTGTGGATGGCCTGCCTTGGGCACAAGCCTTGACGCTGGCGTTGCAAGGACCTGCGCAAGCCATCGACACCGGCCTGGCCCACTGGTGCGATCTGCAAGGCCAAACGCACGAGAGCCCTTTCCTGTCGAGCCTGACGGCCGGTTTTGACTCGGCCGTTGGGTTGCGTGCGCTGAATGGACCGAGCTGGCTGCGTGGCTTACCCCGCTACCTGTGGGCCACGTTGCACGAGCTGATCCACCTGCGCCACTGGGACCTGACGCTGCACAGCGATGGTCATTTCAAACACCAAGGTGCTTGCCTCTTTGCCTCCAGCCTGAACACACCGACCTTCGGTTCGGGCATGCCGGCTGTGCCCCACGCGCAACTGGCCGATGGCCAGCTCAACGCCCTGTTGGCGGGCACCTTTGGCCGACTGGGAGCCCTGCTCATGCTGCCCCGTCTGTTGATCGGCCAACACCTTGGTCACCCGCGCATCGGCTGTTGGGCCTATCGCCAACTGGACATCGCCTGCACACAGGGCGTTCCTCTAGCCGCCGATGGAGAATACTTGGGTGAAGCCCAGCATGTGCGCATCCACTGCCAGGCGGCCAGCTTGCTGGTGGTGCGGCGGTGACCCAAGCCGCCTGCCATCGTGGTTCACACCCGATTTGGCGTTCTGTGTCACAGTTCGCGCATTGACTTAGAAATCTGACTGCTCATGAAAATACTGTTTGTTGCCGACCCGCTCGAATCCTTCAAAATTTACAAAGACACCACCTTCGCCATGATGCGCGAGGCGCAAAAACGTGGACACCAAGTGGTGGCCTGCCAGATGACCGATGTGCGCTGGCAGCATGGCGAGGCCGTATCGGCCCAAGTTCGCCACATCACACTCACCGGGCAGCCAGACACGTGGTTCACCGAGACTTCGACGAGCCGCGCCAACCTCAAAGACTTTGGCACGGTCATCATGCGCACCGACCCACCCTTTGACAGCGAATACTTCTACGCCACGCACCTGCTGAGCCAGGCCGAGCGGGAAGGTGCCAAGGTCTTCAACAGCCCGGCCGCGCTGCGCAACCATCCCGAGAAACTGGCCATTCTGGAGTTCCCGCAGTTCATCGCGCCGACCTTGGTCACGCGCAGCGAGTATGACATCCGCGCCTTCCACGCCGAGCATGGCACCATCATCTTGAAACCCCTGGACGGCATGGGCGGCACGGGCATCTTCAAGGTGGGTGCCGACGGCCTGAACCTGGGTGTGATCATCGAAACCCTGAACCGGGGCGGTTCACAAACCGTGATGGTGCAAAAGTTTTTGCCCGGCATCGCACAAGGCGACAAGCGCGTTCTCTTGATCGGCGGCAAGCCCGTGCCCTTTTGCCTGGCGCGTATCCCCCAAGGCAGCGAAGTGCGCGGCAACTTGGCCGCTGGTGGCAAGGGCGTGGCCCAACCGATTTCGGCGCGTGACCGCGAAATCGCTGAAACGCTGGGCCCAATCCTC
Organism: Limnohabitans sp.; assembly: GCA_021731425.1. Lineage (GTDB taxonomy): Bacteria > Pseudomonadota > Gammaproteobacteria > Burkholderiales > Burkholderiaceae_C > Limnohabitans_A. The sequence goes on from JAKFXJ010000304.1 coordinate 4,362, forward strand.
TTCGCACGCGGTCTGATGCTGGTGGGTCTGGACATCATTGGCGAAAGCCTCACCGAGATCAACGTGACCAGCCCCACCTGCTTTCAGGAAATCACCGACCAAATGGGCTGTGATGTGGCGGCGCTGTTTTGGGACGCGGTGGAAGCGGCGCTGTAAAAGCTCAACCCACAGCTTGAACCCCCGCTACGGGTTCAGGTCACCACCCACAAAGGTGTACAAGCGACCGAGCTCAAAAGTCACCCAAGCCTCATCGGTGGTCAAAGGCGCGGTCACCACCACCGCCACCCGGTCGGTCTCGCGGGTGTGGTCGGCAAAGTTCACACTCAGGTCCTCGTCGCTCAAAGTCGCTTGTGTGAAGGGATGCTTGCGCAGCACATAGTGCAAGTTCGTACTGGCATGCGCCCACAAGGCTTGGCCGTTGGACAACAAGAAATTGAAGGTGCCAAAGCGGGCGATCTGCGGCACCAGTTCGCGCAGGGTCAAGGACAGCTCTTGCACGCTGGGCACACTGGCGTGCGACTTGGCCAGCTCTTGCATGAGCCAGCAAAACGCCCGCTCGCTGTCGGTCTGACCCACGGGCTTGAAGTTGCCGTGCAGGCGCGGCGCGTAGTCCACCAAATTGCCGTTGTGTGCAAACACCCAGTAGCGGCCCCACAACTCGCGCACAAAGGGGTGGCAGTTTTCCAGGCTCACTTCGCCCTGGGTGGCTTTGCGGATGTGGGCGATGACGTTCTGGCTTTGGATTGGGTAGCGGCGGATCAGGTCGGCAATCGGTGAGGTGCTGGCGCTTTGGTGGTCCACAAAGTGGCGCACACCCTGCCCTTCAAAAAAGGCAATGCCCCAACCGTCGCCGTGGTGGTCGGTGATGCCACCGCGCTGCGCGAAACCGCTGAAGCTGAAGGTCACATCGGTGGGGGTGTTGCAGTTCATGCCGAGCAGTTGGCACATGGTTCAGTCTTTCTTAGAAGGCGCTTGCGAATCACCCATTTTC
>JAKFXJ010000260.1 GCA_021731425.1 Limnohabitans sp.
GCGTCTTGCCCGAAGAAAACGAGTTTATCGCACAAGCCTTCAGCGCCGCCAACCCGGACTTTGTCCCCCTGAACGTGGCGCAAGAGCTCGACAGGCTCAAAGTGCCCCACGCAGCCAGTTTGTGCTCACCGGCCCCATCGGGCGATGCCCACCCCGATGCCCCGCCAGCGGGCACATTCCTGAGGCTGTGGCCCCATCGCCATGCCACGGATGGGTTTTTTGCCGCAGCCTGGGTTAAAAAGTAATACTTTAAAACCCTTATCGGCCGAAGTCGGCCGAAAACGCTGTCCTTTTTGGGGCGGCAAACTTAAAATTGACGGATTGCCTGAATTCAGGTGCCAGTAGAAAGACAGACTCATGTTGTTGCCTGATTGGGCTTTTTTGGATGCCGTGGTTCATTGGATGGGCCATGGCCTGTTCGACTTGGCTTGGTGGCAGATGGTGTTGATCACTTTGGGCTTGACCCACATCACCATTGCCAGCGTGACCATTTTCTTGCACCGTCACCAAGCGCACCGCGCTTTGGACCTGCATGCCATTCCCTCGCACTTCTTCCGTTTCTGGCTGTGGTTGACCACCGGCCAGGTCACCAAAGAGTGGGCGGCCATTCACCGCAAGCACCACGCCAAGTGCGAGCAAGCCGAAGACCCGCACAGCCCCCATGTGCACGGCATCAAAACCGTGTTGTTCACAGGCGCTGAGCTGTACCGCAAAGAGTCCAAAAACCTCGAGACCATGAAGCGTTTCGGCCACGGCACGCCCGACGACTGGATCGAGCGCAACCTGTACACCCGCTTTTCCTGGCAAGGCGTGGCCCTGATGCTGATCATCGATGTGGCCTTGTTCGGCTTCATTGGCCTGACCGTCTGGGCTGTGCAAATGGCTTGGATCCCGATCACGGCGGCTGGCATCATCAATGGCGCGGCCCACTACTGGGGCTACCGCAACTTTGAGGCGCACGACGCCAGCACCAACATTTCGCCCTGGGGTATCTTGATCGGTGGCGAAGAGTTGCACAACAACCACCACACTTACCCCACCTCGGCCAAGTTGTCGGTCAAGCCTTACGAGTTCGACATCGGCTGGTTGTACATCCGTGTGCTTGAAACTTTGGGCATGGCGACGGTCAAGAAGACACCGCCCCGCCTGGCTTATGGCGACATTCGCCCGGTGGCCGACGAGAAGACCTTGGAAGCCCTGATCGCCAACCGCTACGAAGTGATGGCGGGTTATGCACGCAACGTCAAAGCCGTGATGCAACAAGAAGCAGGCAAGCTCAAGCTGGACGCCAGCGTGTTGCAAGCGGCTCAGCGCTGGTTGCACCGCGATGCGGCCAAGGTGCCAGCGGCGGCTCAAGCCCAGCTCAAACAAGCCCGTGACGCCAGCCCAGTGCTCGACAAGATGGTGCAAATGCGTGACGAGCTGAGCCAGATCTGGCTCAACACCTCGCACTCCCGCGAGCAATTGGCCGCTGACCTGCAAGCCTGGTGCCGCCGTGCCGAAGAAAGCGGCATTGCCGCATTGCGCGACTTCTCGGTCAAGTTGCGGGCTGTGCGCCAAGCGACCTGAAAATTGATGCATCCACTCTAAAAGGGCCCTCAGGGCCCTTTTTTTTCGCTCGTACCGAACTCGGGCGAATGGTCAACCAGCCTCACTTGATTCGCCACTGTCATCCCAACCTCGGGTCCCAGCCCCCGATGGGCAAAAAACATGGGTGCTCCACCAGTTGGCAATGGGTCCGCTAGGCCGCCTTGGCCCATGGTGCTCTGCACATTCAAAAAAGCTCACCAAATTTCTTGTTTCGAATCCGCCATTTGGAGGATTTCTATTTGAGGATTGTTGAAATTGGCAAATACAGAAATACTCAATTCATAAATTTGAATACCAATGGTAACCCTAAAGAAAAAATCTGATGTCATGCGAAGTTTGACTCGCTACCAGAGCCGTCATGTCGCTCGTCCTTTCATCGATCCCTGTGCGCAGCGACCACAACTGGCCAAGCACTTGCACATGAACCTGTCCAGGAAAGAACAATGAAAACTCAAAAAACCAATCTTTTCATCAGCGTGTTGTTGGGCGCCCTCTTGCTTGCAGGCTGCGCTCAAACCACCACCCGTCAAACACCAGAGCTCAGCAAAGAGCGACGCAGTCTGGAGCCCATCGTGTCACTGGGCAGCAGCTTCAAGGCACTGCCAGCGGTCAGCAACACACAAAGCCGGGTGGTCCTGTACCGCGACGCCCAAAGCGCCTTGACCGGCGCAACCAGCATCTTCATGGACGAGCGCTACCACGCCTCACTTGAAGCGGGTGCATGGAGTTCACTTTGCTACAAGAGCGGCCCCGTCGAGATGGGTGCGCGGCAAATGCGTGTGGGCAGCTCCCCCAAAGACCTGCCCGATACCATCACCGCCTTGACCTTGATGCCAGGTCAAACGCATTACGTTCGTGTGCAGACCAACGGTGCTAAGCCGGTGTTGCAACCCGTGGCAGCGGCCCAAGCGCTGCAAGAGCTGGCCGGCACCCGCCAGCAGATCCATACCGTCTCTCGCGTGGCCATCGACTGCCAGCCAGAGACCGCACCTGCAGTGGTTGCACCATTGCCTGTTCAAACCTACACACTGGCGGCGGACACCCTGTTCGCTTTTGACCGCGCCGACCGCGCCGCCATGACCAATGCGGGCACCCGGGCCATTGACCAGCTGCTCTCGCGCCTGAGTCAAGACTTCAGCCGCATCGACCGCGTGCACCTGATCGGCCACGCCGACCCGCTGGGCAAAGCCGAGCGCAATGAGCGCTTGGCCATCGAGCGGGCGCTGACGGTGCGCGAGCACATCTTGCGCAGCGGCGCTGTCGCAGCCCCCATCACTGTCGAGGGCCGCGGCAGCCGCGAGCCTGTGGTGAGCAGCTGCGGCAAACCGGCCACGCCCCAAACCATTGCCTGCAACCAGCCTAACCGCCGCGTGTCGGTGGAGGTCAGCGGAGTGCGCCGCTGATGGCCATCGTGTCATGGCGATCGCAGCGTCGCCATCCACGCTCACCGTCATTGCGAGGAGCGCAGCGACGCGGCAATCCATTTATTCGGTGTAGCCAGCCCTGCACCCACTGTCCCCTTTCAGTCTGACACCCCGTAAAACGCCATGACCAAACAATACAAAGTCCTCGTCAACACAGGCAAAGCCGAGACCAAGCAAACCATCGACATCCAACAAGGCGCGGGTGACAAAGGCCAGCCGGTGCGCATCAAGGCGCAAGCGGGGGCCAAATACGAACTGCAAGAGCTTGGCCGCAAAAAGCCTGTGGGCCCCGATTACGTCAAGGCCAAACGCGTTGGCAAGGACCTGCACATCCTCTTTGAAGACGAGAGCCAGGCCAGCCTCATCATCGAGGACTACTACGAGGTCATGCCCGAGGGCTACAACGGCGTCATTGGTCAGGCAGAAAACGGCGGCTTCTACGAGTACATCCCCGAAGACCCGCGTGTGCCCGGCCTTATCCCCGAGTTGGCCGAGGGGGGCAATGCGGTCAACGTGGCGCTGGGCGGCGCTGGCGTCTCGCCCGTGGGCGCAGCGGTGGCTGCGGCTGGCTTCCCGCTGCTGGGAGCTCTGGGCTTGCTGGGCGCTGTTGGGGTCGCGGCCTTGGTGGCCAACCAAGACAGTCCCACCAAGGGCAACACCGGGGGCGACCTCAGCAATGCCAGCGACAGCGGCAGCTCCAGCACAGACAACCTCACCAAGCAGAACAACAACCTGGTCATCAACGGCAAAGGGGTGCCCAACAGCACCGTGGATGTGGTGATCAAGGACGACAGCGGCAAAGTTGTCTACGAGGGCAAAGCCACCACGGACGCCAGTGGCAACTACAGCTACACCGTGCCCGGCCCATTGCCAGACGGCAAGTACACCCCCTTCATGAACGGCGCCGAGGGTGAGCCCTTCACCATCGACACCGTCACCCGCATTGACATGACCAACGCCGGCAAGGCCGGCACCACCGATCCCATCAGCGGCACAACAGAGCCCGGCGCCACTGTGAAGGTCTATGACGCCAGCGGCAACCTGATTGGTCAGACCACCGCGGACAGCAGCGGCAACTGGAGCCTCAAGCCGGTCAACCCGGTGCCCGCAGGCGAGATCCGCGCCGAGGCCACCGACGCCGCAGGCAACACCGCCAACGACAAAGACACCAACAGCAGCAACAGTGCCAGCAACAAAACCGCACTGACGATCGACCCGATCTCCAGCGACAACGTGCTGATGGCCAGCGAGCAAGGCGCCAGCTCCTACACCGTGACCGGCAAAGTCACAGGCAAATACGCCGAAGGCGATGTGGTCGAGCTCGCGCTCAACGGCAAAAAATACGCAGCGATCGTGGCCGCCGACGGCAGCTACAGCGTGCCAGTGTCCATGGCCGACCTCAAGGCCGACCCCGACACCAAGATCGAAGCCACCGTCACCGGCACCAACGGCGACAAGGCCAGCGCTGCGCAGGACTACACCGTCGAAGCGGGCAACACCAACACCAAGACAGCGCTGAGTATCAACCCGGTCACTGCCGACAACATCCTCTCCGCCGCAGAGAACACGGGCAGCTTGGCCATCACAGGCAAGGTCACGGGCAAATACGCTGCGGGCGACACCGTCACACTCACAGTCAACGGCAAAACCTTCACAGGCGCTGCTGCAGCCGACGGCACTTACAGCATCAATGTGCCAGCGGCCGATCTGAGCGCTGACCAAGACACCCAGATCGACGGCACGGTCACGGGCACGGGCGGCACCCTAGCCAGTGCCATGCAGGACTACGGCGTGAGCAGCAGCAACGACCGTAACTTCGATCTCACACCTGAGGGTGACACCACGCCGCCCACCATCGAAGTCGAGCGACTGGGCAGCGGCACGCTCACCAGCAGCGAGACCATCCGCTTTACGCTGTCCGAGGCCAGCACCGATTTCAGCCAGGCCGATGTCACCGTCGCGGGCGGCACGCTCTCGAACTTCACACCGGTGCCCACCTCTGGCACCGCAGGCACGGGCTACAAGGTCTATACCGCCACCTTCACGCCTTCTGCCAACAGCACCGGCACGGCCACCATTGGCGTGGCGGCGGGCAAGTTTGCCGACAACGCGGGCAACCAGAACCTGGACACCTTCAGTGGCGCCACTGGTGCTGTGACCGGCCAAGTGGTAGAGAGCAACAACCTCGTCTCCATCGCATACAACACGCAAGCCAACCCCAACCCGCCTGCCGACACCTCGGCGCCCAGCGTCATCGTGGCGCGTGCGGGCAGCGGCAATCTGGCCAGCGGCAACACCGAGCTGATCACCTTCACCCTGTCTG
>JAKFXJ010000247.1 GCA_021731425.1 Limnohabitans sp.
GACGCCACCTTCCGCGACTACCAACGCAAAACCACCCAGTGGACCGTGGGCAAAAACTTTGACCAAACCGGCGGCTTTGGGCCCCACCTGGTCACGGCCGACGAGTTGCCGCCCGGATGTGTGGGCCTGCACATCGAGTCACGCCTGAACGGGCAAGTGATGCAAAGCGCCAGCACCACCGACATGGTGTTCCATGTGGCGCCCACAATTGCCATGATGTCGGCCTGCATGACACTCGAGCCGGGTGATGTGATCGTCATGGGCACGCCTGCCGGTGTGGGTTATGCCCGCAAGCCGCCCGTGTGGATGCAAGCGGGCGACACCATCGAGATCGACATCGAAGGCGTTGGTGTTTTGCGCAACCAAGTCGGCCTGCTGGCCACCTGAAGTTATCCCGCCATGAAAACCCATGGGCTGAGGCGATACAGTCCAAGGTTCAACCACGGACCCTGATCTGCCTGCATGAACACCCGCCACGCCACACCCGACAAAGACGCCATCGCCTTGCTCCCACCCTTTGAGAGGCTGGGGTTGGATCGCATCACCTTGGTGTGCACCGGAGCGCAGGCCCGCCAGGCGCAAGACCAACTCGCTCGGGCCAGCGCCTGGGGGTTTGACACCGAATCCAAACCCACCTTCAAGGTGGGCGAAACCTCCGACGGCCCGCACATCTTGCAACTCTCCACCCCCGAGCGGGCTTGGGTGTTTCAGTTGCACGACCCAGACTGCCGCAGCGTGGCGGCCGAGTTGCTGGCACAAAGCGGCGTTGCCAAAGCCGGGTTTGGTTTGGGCGATGACCGCAAACGCATCGTGCACAAACTGGGCATCGAGCCGCAGGGCATCCTGGAGCTCAACACCGTGTTCCATCAACGCGGCTACCGCAAGGACATGGGCGTCAAAGGTGCGGTGGCGGTGCTGTTCAACCAGCGCTTCATGAAGTCCAAAAAAGCCGCCACCAGCAACTGGGCTAACGCCCGCCTGAGCGAGGCGCAACTGGTTTACGCCGCCAACGACGCGTATGCGGCCATTCGGGTCTGGCAGGCCCTGGAACTTTGAAGCGCCTACTGCATCAAGCCCTCACCACAAACTGACCAAGCTGCCACCTTGCAATCGCCAAGCAGCGCTGGCCATGGCACGGGCTTCGGCTTCGTCGTGGGTCACCAGCAAGGCCCGCATGCCGTGCTCGGCAATATGGCGGGCAAACTCTTCGCGCAGGCTGACCCGCAGCTCGGCATCGAGCGCAGAAAAGGGCTCGTCCAGCAGCAGCGCCAGGGGTTGGGTGATCAGTGCCCGGGCCAAAGCCACACGCTGCTGCTCGCCGCCCGACAACGTGTCCACCCGCTCGTCGCCCCTGCCTTCAAGGCCAAAGCGCTGCAGCAAAGCCTGAGCTTGGCGCCGCGCAGCCGCACGGCCCAGGCCCTGCTCCACCAGTCCAAAGGCCACGTTGTCCTGCAAGCTCAGGTGCGGGAACAAGGCAAAGTCCTGAAACATCAGGGCCAAGCGGCGTTTTTCTGGGGGCCAGTCGCTGATGTCCTGACCGTCGAGCCAAACACTGCCCGACTCCTGTATCTCCAGACCCGCCACGATTTTCAGCAGCGTGCTCTTGCCGCTGCCTGAGGCGCCCAGCAAGGCCACGGTTTGCCCGGCTTCGATGCGCAGGCTCACGTCCTGCAGCAACGTTTGGCGCTGGCCTTGGGGGCCAAGCCAGTGGTGGGTGATGTGGCGAAGTTCAAGCATGAGGTCAATCCTGGTGTGGGACGCGGCGAGGTTCATCCCGCCCTTCGATGAGCCAAAAAGCGAGCAAGGCCAAGGCCATGAGCCCCGCAGAAAGCACCAGCGCTGCATCCAGGTTGGCGCTGCCGGGGCGACCCAAGTGCTGGTAAATCAATGTGCTCAAGGTCAGCCATTCGGGGCGCGAAAGCAACATAGACACCGCAAACTCGCCCAGCATCGTGGCCGCGGCAAAGGCCATGCCCCGGCGCAAGGCAGGGGCCACCAGCGGCAAAGTCACGCGCCACAACACGCGCACAGGCCCGGCACCCAAGCTGGCAGCCGCCTGTGCGTATTGATCGGGCAGCGCATCGAGCGCAGCGGTGAGCGCTTTGGCCACAAAGGGGTAAGCCAGCAAGGCATAAGCGGCCACCAACAGCGGCCAACTGGCCAGCCACTGCGGGTAGATCAGCAACAAACCAAAGGCCAGGGCCACGGGCGACACCACCAGAGGCGCATAAGCGCTCGCCCGCCAAGCCAGTGCAGCGGGTGTCCAGCGGCGCATGGCCTGCCCCGCCAGCGCGTGCAGCACACCCAGCGCCGTGGCCAGCGCCAGCGCCAAACCACTAAAGCGCAAGGTGTTGCCCACCGCCCGCCAGGTGTCGTCCTCGCGCAGCACCTCCCATCCCTGGCCAAAGCCCACAGCTTGGGCAGCCTGCAGCAGCAAGGCCAGCAAAGGCGCACCGCACAACAGCAGCCAAGCGCCCAAGGCCAGTGCCCAGCCGCTCCAGATGGCCAGCCCCCGCACAGGACGGCGTGGCACCGGGGTGATGCGGGCCGGGCTGGCCAAGCGGCGCTCCACCCAGGCATAGGCCCAGGCCATGCCCACCGTGAGCGCCAGCATCGCCACAGCCAGCGAGGCCGCTTGGGCCAGGGCCAACTCGTGGGCGATCAGCGTGTAGATCTCCACCTCGACCGTGGCCCAGCGCTGCCCGCCCAGCACCAAAGCCAAACCAAAACCGGTGAAACAATACAAAAACACCAGGCACAAAGCCGAGGCGAGCCAAGGCGCAAGCACCGGCCACTCGACCCGCCAAAAAGCCCGCCAGGGTGTGGCGCCCAGGGTGCGGGCCACCGCCACGCGCTGGGCACTGACCTGGGCCAGACCGTCAATGCCTGAACGCACCACCAAGGACAGGTTAAAAAACAAATTGCCCAGCAGCAGCAACCAAGGGCTGCCCTCCATCGTCCAGCCCGCCAGGGCCAAGGGCGCTCCCAGCACACCCCGCGGCCCCCACAGCGCCAAAATGCCGAGCGCAGCCACCAGCGTCGGCACCACAAAAGGCAGCATCAAGGCGCGTTGCCAAGCCATGCGCCCCCTAAATTCCAGCCGCGCCAAAACCCAGGCTATGGGCAAGCCCAAGACCAGGCACAGCACACAGGTGACCAAGGCCTGCACCAGCGTCCAGCCCACACGCCACTGCAGGTGTGAGTCGAGCCACCAAGGGCCGGTGTCGTCAAGGGGCAAACCCGCCACGGGTTCACCCCACAGGCCTTGCCAGAGCAAACGCGCCACCGGCCAGATCAGCAGCGCCAGCGCAAACAAAGCCGGTCCGGCCGCCAGCCACAGCACGGTGCGGCGCTGTCGGGACAAGGCGGAGGCCTTGGCTGAAAACCGGGTGGACATCATGTCGGCGACATCATGGTGACGGTGAATGAGCCACTTACTTGAGCACCACTTGCGTCCAGCGCCGCTGCCAGCTGCCCGCTTGGGCCGTCAGGGCCTGCAAGGACACGGCCTCAAATTGGGTCGGTTCTTCCGCATGTTGGAACACGGCATCACGCGCCACACCAGGCTCGGCGGGGTACATCCACAAGCGGGTTTGCAGGGCCTGCTGCACCGCCGGGGAGCGCAAAAATTCGATGAACTTCACCCCTGCCGCCTGGGCAGCCGGGCTGGCACCCTTGAGCAAGGCCGCGCCCTCGACTTGGCGAAACACTGCACCCGGCAAAAAAACATTGGCCGTGGGAGAGGCGCTGATTTTTTGCTTGCTGTAGAACACCTCGGCGGCCGGACTCGTGGCGTAACTCACCACGATGGGGCGGCTGCCGCCGTTGCGGCTGAACTCGGTGTAATAAGCCTCGCTCCAGCCTTTGACCACTTTGAGACCGTTGGCCCGCATGCGTGCCCACCAATCAAAAGCAGCCTGCTCGCCCAAACCGGCCACAGTGGCCAACATGAAGGCCTGCCCCGGGCTGGAGGTGGCCGGGTTGGGCACGACCAGCAAGCCCCGGTAGGCCGGGTTGCTCAGCTCTTGCAGGCTCTTGGGCAAAGCCAGTCCTTTTTGGGCGAACCAGGCCTTGTCGATGTTGAGGTTCACGTAGCCGTAATTGATGGGCACCAAGCCAGCCACCACGCCGTCCGGACCGGCCGTGTCGGCCATGCGGACCAGGGCTGGGCGCTGCGCCACAGAGCCTGCGGCCTGAGGAAAGGGGACCGAAATGCCCCCGGCTACAGCGCGGGGCAACAAGGTGTTGTCGATGCCGTACACCACATCGGCCACGGGGGCAGCTTGGCTCAAGATGAGTTTGTTGAGCATCTCGCCCGCATCACCGCCCTGGATGAGCTGCAGCTTCACATCGGCTTCTTGCTCAAAGCGAGCCAGCAAGGGTTTGGGCAGATCAAAGGAGCTGTGCGTCATGACACGCAGGACAGTGGGTGTGGATGCCTTGGCTTGTGCCCAAGCCCCCAAGGGCCAAGCCACAAGCCAGCCGCACATCAACACGGCTGTTGCCGATGTTCCCCATCGCCGAAACGTTTGCCACATGCGCTGTTGCCTTTCTTGCCTTCAAGCCCGCCTGGGGCATGAAGCTGAAAGCCGTGGTGCACGCCGGGTGCTTGGGGTAGGCCTTCACTTCACGCTCCCTACGCTGGCACAACCCAGATCAGGTGAGAGGGGTATGTCTCAGCCCCTGCCGCAGATCGCAGCCAGGGCACCCCCGGTGAAGTCAAGCATTGTAGGCGGGGACTGTTGGGTTTGCACCCGCACGCATGTCCGCGTGCGGGCAAGCCCCCAGCCCAAATCGGCGATAGGCCGCGCCTGTCTCAGGTGCCGCTGTATGGCAGCGACGAATGGTGCAGCACGATGCGCAGTTGACCGGCGTCGTCTTTGACGTACTTCCAAGTCTTGTCAACCGTGGTCACTTTGCCGGCCCGGTCGGTGATCATGACGTTGCCCATGCTGCTGGCCGAGTCTCCGGCAATGAAGACGGCGGCGTTTTTGGACTCACACTTTGTCCACCCCTTGAGCGCAAAACCAGTGTCCTTCGGAAAGTTGCTGTCTCCCCCCACAAAGTAGGCCAAAGCGCCCGCACGGGTGGTGCGGAAAGTCTGGGGCGCAACGGTCAACGTAGGCTTGAACAAGACTGCGCCCATTTGGTAACCGTAAGCAGCATCGATCACCTTCTCGGCCAGGGCCTTGGCAGCCGCCTGGCCTTGGGTGGCGCCTGTGGTGCTGATGTCCACCAGGGCCTTGCACCAGGCAGCTTGGGCGTTGCGCACTTCGGCCTCGGTGATGGCTTGGTTGACCACGGTGGTGGCTTGGGCAG
>JAKFXJ010000175.1 GCA_021731425.1 Limnohabitans sp.
GACGGCGACCGCCTCGGCATCGTCACTAAAGACGGCAACAACATTTACCCTGACCGCCAGATGCAGCTGTTTGCGCAAGACGTGCTCAGCCGCGTGCCGGGCGGCACCATCTTATTTGACGTCAAATGCTCGCAGCGCCTGACCCCGGCTATCGAGGCTGCTGGCGGCAAAGCCCTGATGTACAAAACCGGGCACTCGCTCATCAAGGCCCAAATGCGGGCCATCGAAGCCGCAGGCGGCCAGGCGCCTTTGGGGGGTGAGATGAGCGGGCACATCTTCTTCAAAGAGCGTTGGTACGGCTTTGACGACGGCACCTATGCTGGTTGCCGGTTGCTGGAGATTGTGAGCAAAGCGCCAGATGCCAACGCGGTGCTCAACGCATTGCCGACCAGCTTCAGTACGCCCGAGCTGAACGTGGCCTGCGCCGAAGGCGAGCCACACAGCGTGACCCGCGCCTTGCAAGCCCAGGCCGCCAGCGCCTTCAGTGCGCCAGCCCAAGTGTGTGACATCGACGGCTTGCGCGTGGACTGGCCTGATGGTTTTGGCCTGATCCGCGCCTCTAACACCACCCCTGTTCTGGTGCTGCGGTTTGAGGGTCAGACCGAGGCGGCGCTGCATCGCATCGAGGGCGAGATGCTGGCGCTGCTGCAATCGGTCAAGCCCGATGCCAAGATTCAGGCTGCGGCGCATTGATCATGACCACGTCGCGTCTGGACCATGTGACCGTTGTGGTGGTGACTCACCACAGTGCGCATTGCCTGGCAGACTTACATGACCTTTTGCAAAGCTGTCCACACGTCATCATCTCTGACAATGCCAGCAACGATGGCACGCCCGATCAGGCCCAAGCCCTCTGGCCGCATGCCCAGGTGTTGCCGCATCCATCCAATCTCGGATTTGGCGCCGCCAACAACCGAGCTTTGGAACGCGTCAGCACTCCGTTTGCTTTTTTGCTGAACCCTGATTGTGAAATCACCATACAGGCTTTGTTGGCGCTGATGGACGTGGCGCACGAGATGCCGGAAGCCGCGCTGCTGGCTCCCCAACTGGTGGGCGCCAGGGGGCAGGCCGAAGTCAATTACCGCTGGCCGCACACTTGGTGGACATCCCGAGGGCCTGCCGCAGAAGGGCCAGCTTGTGTTGGTTTTGTGTGTGGTGCGGCCATGTTGTTTCGCATGGATCGGTTCGACGCGGTTGGATTTTTTGACGAAAACTTCTTCCTCTATTACGAAGACGATGACCTGAGCTTGCGTCTTTTTAATGCCCGTTTGCCCATGGTGGTGGTGCCGTCCATTCAGGCCGTGCACCGTTCGCGAGGTTCCGTGAAAGGTCATGCCCCCTGGAAAAGCGAGTATGTGCGCGGATTTCACCATGCCCAGTCCAAGCTCATTTTTGAGCAAAAACACGGCACCCTCGCGCAAGCCCGGATGCACCGACGTCGTTTGTTGTGGAGCACTGCTTTAGCCTTGCCCTTTCGAGCCTTGCTGTTTTCACCCAAGCGCTTTTGCCGCATGTGGGGACGATGGATGGGGTTGATCCGTTGGACACCCCATGGTTCGAATTGACATGGGGTCACTGACGCCGCGTGAGCGCCTCTACAACGGCTTGGTTTTTGCCTGCCTGTCGTGGGTCTTGGTCATGCCCGGCGGCCCCAAGCTCTTGGTGCTGTGCTTGGCTGCCATGGGTGTGTGGTCGGCCAAGGACTTGCGTACGGATATGGGCTGGGTCTTGGAAAGGCCCGAGTTGCGCATCATGGTCCAGGGCTTTGCCGTTTTTTTGGGGGTGGGGTTTTTCCTGGGGCTTTGGTACGACTACAAGCCAGGCTATTACGAGGCGTTCATCCCCTTTTTGTTGGTTCCCTTGATGTTGCACGGCGTGCTCAAAGCCCGTTTGCAGCCTGTTGTTTTGTGGATGGGGGCGGCAACGGCTGCGGTGCTGGCAGGGGCCGCCGCCAGCTATGAAAGTCTGGTGCTTTTGTCAGGGCGTGCCATGGGTGCCATGAGCCACCCGATCATTTTTGGCGATCTGTCTGTGGTGCTGGCCTGCATTGCCTTGTTTGGATTGTTGTATTTTGAACAAGCCAAAAATCAACTCTGGATGCGTGTTTATCTGTCATTCGGTGCGGCCATGGGGGTGTGGGGCTCCTTGCTCAGCGGCTCCAAGGGTGGCTGGTTGTCGATCATCATGGTCTTGTTGGTGTTCGTCTGGCGCGTTACGGCAGGTCATCCGGTCATTTGGCGATTTTTGGGTGTGGTGTTGATCTCGGTCTTGGTGGCAAAGGGCGTGTGGCTGGCGCCCGAGGACTTGGTGCGGGGACGGCTTGAAGGCGTCTGGGGCAAAGCCCATCTCTGGTTTGAGACAGGGCAGGTGACCGATTGGTCCGTCAGCATTCGTCTGGAGTTGTGGTCGTATGCCCTGCAACTGTTTGCGGAGCGCCCTATTCTGGGCTGGTCTGGAGAGGGGGCCTTGACCCTGCTGGCAGAACATTTGAAACCATTCAATGTACCCACCGGCATAGCGCCTGTTTTTGAAAACGACCTGCTGCACTACGCGGCGGTGTCCGGCTTGGTGGGTGTGCTGTCTGTGTTGGCCTTGTATGGGGGTGTGTTTGTAGGCTTTTGGCGTTTTCAAAAGCTGGGTGCAAAGACCTTTGCGTATGCCTTGCTGGGCATGCTGCTGGTGGCCTTGTATTTTGAATTTGGCCTGTCGGTCAACACTTTGGGGCGCAATGCCTTCCGGTATTTTTTCTGTGCCATGTCGACCATGCTCTTGGGACTGATCCTCTTGGCCACAAAAGACAATAAGGGGTCAGCATGGAATTGATCTTTTTGTGCCCCGCCATCAAAAAAGCCATTGGCGGGGTCAAAGTCATTTACAGGCAGGCTGAGTTGATTCACAAATTGGGGCAATCGCACGGATTTTCCGCTGCGGTCATGCACCCCAATACATTTTTTTTCAGGGTGCGTTGGTTTGATTCTCAGGTACCTGTGAAGCGAGCATTCTTCAAACTCAGATGGATGGGGAAACCCTCTTTGTCCAATGTGTCTGGTGTATTTGATGCCCAACGGCAAATGGTGGTGATTCCCGAACTCTGGGCCCGAAAGTACGGCGCTCAATTGGCGGACATGGGTGTGAGTTATGCCATTTATGTACAGAACGGCTACTACATCACCAAAGGCCGACCGGAGGATCTCGATCGGGCCTACCAGTCGGCGCGGTGCATTTTGACCATTTCCGAGGACGCCAGCCGCTGCGTGGCGCTGGCGTTTCCTGGGGTCGAGTCGCGGATTTTGCGGGTGCACTGCGCCGTAGATGCAAAGCGTTTTAAGCCCGACAAAGCCAAAGAAAACATCATTACCTACATGCCCAGAAAGTTGGCAGACCATTCATCTAAGGTGGTCTTTTTCTTGCGCCATCATTTGCCAGCGCATTGGACCATTGTGCCCATCGACGGAATGACAGAGGTGCAGGTTGCTGACCTGCTAGAAAGGTCCAAAATTTTCATGGCTTTCAGCCATTTTGAAGGTTTAGCCTTGCCCCCTTTGGAGGCTGCGTTGAGTGGTAATCAGGTCATTGGTTACACCGGACAAGCTGCCAAGGAGTACTGGAGGCCGGAAATTTTTGAGGAGATTGCTTCGGGCGATGTTGTCGGTTTTGCCCAGAGGGTTCTAGCCAAAGTAAAGGCCATCGACCAAGCCCAGCAGTTTGATGTTCCACTGCACACCATTGGTAACTTGGCCGATACCTACTCTGAAGTGCAGTAGCGCAAGGACATGCTTGAATTTTTGAAGGTCATGGGCCTGAACACGAAGGGTTTGCCAGCATGACAGCTCCCCGCATGGACGTCGCTATTTTTTCCTACAACCGTGGGGCCTACCTGAAAAATTGCGTCGAATCGCTGCAGCGCAACCTGCCCAGGGTTCACTTTACGGTGTATGACGATGGCAGCGATGAGCCTGACACCGTGGCCTATCTGCAAAGTTTGGGGGGGCATGTTCGTCACATGAAGTCAGGTGGCGATGAGCGACATGGCGGTTACTACAACAACATGCAAGCCGCGTTGGACGCCACACAGGCCGATTACCTGCTGATGCTGCAAGACGATTTGCAGGTGGTCCGGCCTTTTGCCCAAGAAGAGCTGTCCAGGATTCATGAGGTCTTCGAGCAAAGTCCGACAACGGTGTTCATCAGTCCCTTGTTCATGAAGGGCAGCAAAAGAGCCTATTTCCAGCAGCGCTACCAAGCAGATACCGCATTGCGCTGTTATCGCTGGTCTGCCGATCCGCAAGAAACGGGCAAAGTGCCTCAAAAGTACGCCGACATCGCGGTGCTCCATGTCGCACGTTTGCGTCAAAGTGGCTGGCAGTTTGCGGGGTCCGAAGAGGCCAACGGGGTCTTTGCCGATCAGTTGTTTGGCGACATGGTTCAGGTGGCTGAGCCATGGGTCTTTTATGTGCCTGAAGAGCCTGCTTACCGCGGACGCGTGCTCACTTTCGGGGCCAAACTGGCGGTCAAGATGGCGGGCAATCAGGTCAAGTCCTTTCGGGACATGACTGCGCAGGCGTCAACGGCATTCGCGCAAAGGGATTTGCGTGTGTACCCCTTTGCCGAGGATTTTGTCGACACGGTGGATCCAACGGTGCGCAAGCCCTACAAGTTCAATGCCTATCGCACCCGCTGGTTGCCATTGATCCTGAACAAGCTAGAGCTTTTGGGGCGGCGCCTTTGGCCGCATTGATTCAGAACTGTGCGGGATCGATGCCGACAAACTGACGGCGTGCTCGCCACAAACAAGTCAGGTAGCGAGCGGCCAGGCGCAGTTGTGCGTTCAACCTGCGCCATTTGAACTGCAGGTCGTGGAGGCTGCTTCGGGTCGGCGGGCTGGGCACTTTCTCACGGGCAATCAGGGATTGTGGTGCGATGGGGCAAGAAACACCATAGGCGCTGGCCACGTCCGCCTGAATGGCAAAGGCCGGAACCGTTTGCCAAGAGTTGAGTTGGTAAGTGCTGGAGATGAACGCATCGGCCAAGCCCATGCCCTGCTGCTCGAATTTGGCCAACAGGGCGCGGGCACCAGAAGGCCAAAGCACATAAGCGGCGGCCCCTGTACGGTCTTGCAACAAAGGGTGCAAGTGGGCATTCAGCCTGTACATGGCTTTGAAGCGCCGCCCCAGCAGTTTGAACCTGCCCCTGTTTGACGTACCGCTTAGCCACTTCATTATGCGGCCTTCAATTGCTGTGCCGCGTCCCAGCGTTTTTCAAACTGCATCGGACTGACGTAGCCCAACGTGGAGTGCAACCGCCG
>JAKFXJ010000095.1 GCA_021731425.1 Limnohabitans sp.
CCGGGTTTACTGGACTCTGAAAGTGCTGGGCCTCAAAGAGCTGTCGGTGCTCAACGGCGGTGTGAAGGGCTGGACCACGGCCGGTTTGCCACAAAACAACCAAGCCGTGAAAGTCGCGGCCAGCAGCTTCCAGCCGCAAATCGACACGAGCCTGGTTGCCACCAAAGAAGAGCTGGTGGCCCGCGTGAAAGCCGGTGACGCCGCCTTGATCGACGCCCGCCCAGCAGAATTCTTCAAGGGTGACACCCGCCATGTGGCCGCCAGCGTGCCCGGCACACTGCAAGGCGCAGTGAACGTGGAACATGACAAATGGTTTGCCCCCGGCACCTCCACCTTTGTGAGCACCGACCAAGCCCAAAAAGTGGCGGCCTCCAGCCCCATCGACCCGGCCAAAGAGACCGTGTCCTTTTGCAACACCGGCCACTGGGCAGCGACAAACTGGTTTGCCATGTCCGAGGTGCTGGGCCAGAAAAACGTGAAGCTCTATGCGGGCTCCATGGTGGAGTGGTCCAAAGACGCCAGCGGCCTGCCAATGGCCAATGTGCCCAGCCGCCCCAAGCAACTCCTGATCGACGCCAAGTTCTGGGCCGAGAAAACCTTCAAGTAAATTCAGGTCATGAAACGCCTTCCTTTGGCGGCCTTGCTGGCCGCCTTTTTCATCTTTTTGGCGTTGTCCGTGTCCATCCGCCAAGCCGTGCTGATGCTGGTGGGCGTGGGCATGGGCGCAGCTTTGGCAGCCGCCCGCTTTGGTTTCACCACCGGTTGGCGCCAGCTCATTGAGCAGCGCAACCCGCAAGGCGTGACCGGGCAGGTGCTGCTGCTGGCACTGGCCACCTTGGCGGCGCTGCCGCTGCTGGGGCAATTTTCTGAACTGCACGCGGCCCTCGGTCCACCGAGCGTGAGCTTGCTGGTGGGCGCATTTGTGTTTGGCCTGACCATGCAAATTGCCGACGGCTGCGGCTCAGGCAGTTTGTACAAAGCGGGTCTGGGCGTGCCGCTCAACATGGGCATCTTGCCGCTGTTCGCCTTGGGCAGTTTTTTGGGTTCGGTGCACCTAGACAGTTGGTTGTCACTGGGCCAAACGGCCCCGGTCAGTTTTTCTGCCGAATACGGCACCGGCGGCGCTTTGGGCTTGACACTGGCCCTGCTGGCCGCCGTGCTGGTGGCCGTTCGCCTGTGGGTGGGCGCGGGCCAAAGCTGGTTCGACAAACGCTGGGGCTGGGGCGCGGTGGCGCTCGCCGCGCTGGCGACATTGAACTTGTTGTTGGCCGGGCAGCCATGGGGCGTGGTCTATGGCTTTGGCCTGTGGGCGGCCAAAATCTCGGTGGCGCTGGGCGCTTTTGACCCCACCGCGAACGCGTTTTGGGGCCAAGCGGGCAACGCGCAGCGCCTGACCCAAACCGTGTTCATGGACGTGACCACCATCACCAACATCGGCATTCTGGGCGGTGCGTTGTGGGTCTCAGCCAAGTCCCCGGCCAGCAGCAAGCCCCTCACCACGCAGAAATGGGTGGTTGGCCTGGTGGCCGGTTTCATCATGGGCTACAGCTCCCGCCTGGCCTTTGGCTGCAATATCGGTGCCATGCTCAGCGGCATCTCCACCGGCAGCCTGCACGGCTGGCTGTGGGTGCCCCTTGCTTTTGCGGGCACGCTCATTGGCGTGCGCGTGCGCCGCCACTACCAGTTCTGATGGAGGCCACATGAACACGACGCACAAACTGCAAGCGGTTTTCTGGCTGACGCTGAGCGCTTTTCTGGCCTGGGACTTTCAGGCCTCCGACCCGGTGGACCTGCGCAAGGAGCCGCCCCTGATTGCGGCAGGTTCGGGCCAGGCCACGAGTGGCGGGCATTGTTCGATGGCCAAGTGATCGGGCCCCATCATGGGCCAGGCTTCTAGCCCTGAGCCTGCCGCAAATGCAATCGCGCCGCGGCTTTGACAGCCTCGGTCAGGCGCTGGGCTGAAGGGGCCTCTCGGGCCCAATGCTGCCAATACAAGGCCACGTCCACCGTCGCGCCGGGCAGCAACTCCTGCAAAGTTTGAGCAGGGTCAGCCTGCAGCGCAGCACGTTGGGCCAGGTGCTGTTCGGGCACCATGCCCCAGCCCAGACCCAACTCGATCGCGGTCTCGAAGGCTTCGACCGCCGGGGCAAAGTGACGCGGGTAATGGGGTTGCTGCAGGCCAAAGTGCTGGGCCAAAAAGGCGTCTTGCAGTGCATCCTTGCGGTTGAAGATGACCGCAGGCTGCGCCAGCATTTTGTGCAAGGACACCGCACCGCTGGGCGTTTGGCAGCGCTTCACCACCACAGGCGTGGCCACACAGCAATAACGCATGGTTCCCAGCGGCTCGGCCACACAGCCGCGCATGGGCTCGGCCAAGGTGCTCACGCAGCCGATCACATCCCCGCTTTTGAGGGCGTCATGCGTGTGGTCCTGGTCATCGATCAGGATTTCAAGCAACAAATGGTGCTTCAAAAGCAAAGGGGCCACACCAGGCAAAAACCAGCTGGCCACCGAGTCGGCATTCACCGCCACACTCAGCGATTGCCAACGCTGCGCCTGGCGGGCCGAGGTGCCTTGCAAACCCCCCAGCAAGTCGGCTTCCATCATGCGCACTTGTTTGACATGGGCCAACAAACTCTGCCCCGCCGGGGTGGCCCGCACCTGCTTACCCCGCACCAGCAGGCGCTGGCCCAAAGTGTCTTCCAAGGCCTTGATGCGCAAGGACACCGCCGCCAGCGTGAGCGACAAGGCCTGGGCCGCCGCACCAAAACTGCCGTGCTCCACCACGGCGGCCAGGGCTTCGAGTTGACGGGCGTCGAGCATGTAGTGGTTAAAAATAAATTGAGTGATGTGAGTTTAATTGAAGATGGTTTAAATCGAAGGGCTTCAACCGCACACTCAGGGCCATTCACCGGCAGCCCACTCAGGTTGCCCCGCATCACACCGCCTTTCACGGCCTTATACGGCCTCATGAGGCCCCCGGAGATTCCCATGGTTCTGAGCTTTCCCACCTTCACCGCTGGCATGGTGCTGAGCATTTCGCTGATCATGGCCATTGGCCCACAAAACGCACATGTGTTGCGCATGGGCCTGCAGCGCCAGCACCTGTGGCTGACGGTGGCCGTGTGCGCCGTGGCCGACATCGCCTTGATTGGCTTGGGCGTGCTGGGTTTGGCGCAGCTGGGTGGCCTGTCCGACAAACTGCACGGCGCACTGGTGGGCGCAGGCATGCTGTTTCTAGCGGTCTATGGCTGGCAGGCGTTTCAGCGGTTTTTACGGCCACTGGCATTGACACTCGATTTACCTTCAGCCGATGGCCCCAGCGAGTCCAACAGCGCCACAAGCAGCAGCCAGCCACAGCCCGTCGCCGTGTCGCGCCGCCAAGCCGTGTTGTCGGCGATGGCGTTTTCTTGGCTCAACCCACACGCTTGGCTCGACACGGCTGTGCTGATCGGCACGGCCTCGCTGGCCTATGGTCAAGGCAGCACTGTCTTTGGCTTGGGCGCGGCGGCGGGTTCGATGCTTTGGTTTCTGGTTTTGGGCACTGCCGCCTTCTGGCTGGGTCGTCGTCTGCATTCCCTGCACATTTGGCGTGCACTCGACGGCGCGGTGGCGCTGATGATGTGGGGCACAGCACTCTGGCTGGGCTTCAGCCTGGTTTGAGGGCGAGCCCACCCGCGTCTTGAGTTCTCAACGGGTGAGCCAACGCCGCGCCGCAAAACTCAGCGCGTCCACACAAGCCACCATGAGCAGCATGGCCGCCAAAATGGTGGCGGTCTTGTTCATGTGGAACAGCCCCATGTGGAAAGACAACAACTGGCCCAAGCCCCCAGCGCCCACCACGCCAAGCACCGCGGCGGCGCGGATGTTGTTTTCCCAGCGGTACAGCGTGTAGCTCATGAGCTGCGGCAGCACCTGCGGCAAAGTGGCATAAAAGAACACACGCAGCGGCCCCACGCCCTGGGTACGCAAGGCGTCGCCCGGCCCGGTGGGCACGTTTTCCATGGCCTCGGCAAACAAACGGCCCAGCACGCCGCTGGTGTGCAGGGCCAGGGCCAGGGTGCCCGCCATGGGCCCGAGGCCCGCAGAGATCAAGAGCAAAGCGGCCCACACCAATTCAGGAATGGCACGCAAGGCATTGAGCACCCAGCGCGTGGGGCTGCGCAGCCAGGCCGGGTCTTGGGCGGACATGCGGCTGGCAGGCACGGCCAAGGCCAAGCCCAGTGCCGCCGCGATGGCGGTGCCCAGCGCGGACATGGCCAACGTTTCCCAAGCGGCCCAGGCCACCTTGTTCACAAACACGGGCGAGAAGTCAGGCGGAAAAAACTCGGCCACAAAGCGGCCCATGCTGCGTGCCGCTTCCATCGATGCAAATGCCGCCCAATCGAGCTCCAGCGACACAAAACTGGCCACCACCAAAACCAGCAGGGCGGCGGTGAACCAGCAGGCTCTACAGCGTGCATCAAAAATGGGGGGCGGCAATTTGTAGGGCGGGTTGGCCGCTTCGCGAAAAGAAAACAAAGTGTGTGAGGACTTCATGCCAGCGCCTTTCTCAGCCAAGCGCTCACGCGGTCGGCCAGGGCCACCAGCGCAATGAACACCAAGAGCAAAGTGGCCACTTCGCCGCCGTTGAACATCTTCATCGAGTTGTCCAGTTGCTGGCCCAGCCCACCCGCACCCACAAAGCCCAGAACGACCGACGAGCGGATCGCGCATTCCCAGCGGTACACGGTGTAGGAGGCGAGTTCTGCCGCGTGGCTGGGCAAGAGCGCGTACACAAAGGCTTGCAAGCGGCCGCTGCCGTTGCGCATCAGGGTTTGGGTGGCGTGGCTCTCGCCGCTCTCCAAAATCTCGGCATACACCTTACCCAGCATGCCGCCATAGGTCAGTGCAATCGCCAGCACGCCCGCCGTGGGTCCCAGGCCCACCACACGCACAAACACCAGCGCCCAGATCAATTCAGGAATGCTGCGCAACACAATCAAGGTGGCCCGCACAGACCAGCGCAACACCGCTGGCCAGCGGTCCATGCGGCCGGACAAGGCCGACAGCGACAAAACCCGCGTGGCCAGCAAGCTCAAGGGCACGGCCAAAACCAGCGCCAGCGTCACGCCCGCGGTGGCCATGGCCACAGTGCGCCAGGTCTCGCGCACCACCATCTGCATGAATTCGGCGTGGTGCACCAGTGGCCAAAAGCTGCGCACAAAGTCGGCAGTGACCTTGCGGTTTTCGGGCTCCCACAACACCCAAGGCCGAAACTCGGTGGCCACACCCAGCGGCCACAGCAGCACCAAGGCC
>JAKFXJ010000216.1 GCA_021731425.1 Limnohabitans sp.
GGAACGCGCCGTGAGCGCCTTGGGTGTGCCGCTGTTCAAGTTGCCCAGCGGCGCAGGCCACGATGCGATGAAGCTGCACTAAGTCATGCCACAAGCCATGCTGTTTGTGCGCGGCGAAAACGGGGGCATCAGCCACAACCCACGCGAATCCACCACAAGCGACGACATGCAACTGTGCGTCGACGCTTTCACCCATGTTTTGAACCAACTCTCTCAGGAACTGTCATGAGCGCTACCGCCCAACAATACGCACAACTCGACACTTGGATCGACGCGCACTTTGACGAGCAGGTCAAGTTCTTGCAGGCGCTGGTGCAGGTGCCCACCGACACCCCACCCGGCAACAACGCGCCACACGCCGAGCGCACCGCCGAGCTGCTCGTGCCCATGGGCTTTGAGGCTGAAAAGCACCCCGTGCCCGCCTCCGAAGTCAAGGCCTATGGTCTGGAGTCGATCACCAACCTGATCGTGCGCCGCAAATACGGCGAAGGCAAAACCATCGCCCTGAACGCCCACGGCGACGTGGTGCCCCCCGGCGAAGGCTGGATCCACCCGCCCTACGGCGGTGAAATCCATGGGGGCGCCATGTACGGCCGCGCCACCGCCGTGAGCAAGTGCGACTTTTCCACCTTCACTTTCGCCACGCGGGCACTCGAATCCCTGAAGGCTCCCCTCAAAGGCGGCGTGGAACTGCACTTCACCTACGACGAAGAGTTTGGCGGCGAAATAGGCCCCGGCTGGCTGCTGGCCAAGGGACTGACCAAGCCTGATTTGCTGATCGCTGCAGGCTTCAGCTACCAAGTGGTCACCGCACACAATGGCTGCCTGCAAATGGAAGTCACCGTGCAAGGCGAGATGTCGCACGCCGCCATTCCCGACAGCGGCACCGACGCATTGCAAGGCGCGGTGCACATCTTGAATGCCCTGCTTGCGCTCAACACGCAATACCTGAAGGTCACATCCAAGGTTGAAGGCATCTCTCACCCCTATCTGAACGTGGGCCTGATCGAAGGCGGCACCAACACCAACGTGGTGCCCGGCAAAGTCAGCTTCAAGCTCGACCGCCGCATGATCCCCGAAGAGAACCCGGCCGAAGTCGAAGCCAGCATCCGCCAAACCATTGCCGATGCCGCAGCCAGCTTCAAGCCCCCACGCGGTGGCCATGTGCTGAAAGTGGATGTTCGCCGCATGCTGCTGGCCAACGCCATGAAGCCGCTGGCGGGCAACCAACCGCTGGTCAGCGCCATCCAAAAACACGGCGAACAAGTCTTCGGAGAAGCCATCCCCGCCTTGGGCACGCCGCTGTACACCGACGTGCGCCTGTACGTGGAGCGCGGCATCCCCGGCGTGATCTACGGCGCTGGTCCCCGCACCGTGCTCGAGTCCAATGCCAAACGTGCGGACGAGCATGTGGAGCTGGAAGACCTGCGCCGCGCGACCAAGGTGGTGGCACGGACGTTGCTGGATTTGCTGGCTTGAGCATGAGCGCACCGCAGCTTGAAACCCTGCGCCAGCGCATGCAGGCCTGCACCACCGACCAGGACGTGGCCGATTACCAGCGCGACGGCGCGGTGTGCATTCGCAACTTGTTCACGCCCGAAGAAGTGGCGCTGCTGCGGGACGGCATCGAGGCCAACCTGGCCCACCCCAGCCCGCGCGGCATGGTGGCCAGTCGGCCGGACGACCCGGGGCGCTTTTTTGAAGACTTTTGCAACTGGCAGGACATCCCGCAGTACAAGCGCTTCATCTTCGACACGCCCCTGGCCGCACTGGCGCAGCGCCTGATGAAAAGCCAGACGGTACGTCTGTACCACGACCACCTGTTGGTCAAAGAGCCCGGCACACGCCAGCGCACGCCTTGGCACCAAGACCAGCCGTATTACAACGTGGACGGTCTGCAAAACATCAGCTTCTGGATTCCGGTGGACCCGGTATCCCGCCCGTCCACGCTGGAGTTTGTCGCGGGCTCACACCGTGGCCCCTGGCTGATGCCGCGCACCTTCATGACGAACCAGGCCAAATGGTTCCCTGAAGGCTCGCTGGCCGAGTTGCCTGATATCGAAAACCACCGGCAAGACTTCCCCATCCTCGGCTGGGACTTGCAGCCGGGCGATCTGGTGTGTTTTCACATGCTCAGCCTGCACGCCTCAGCAGGCGTGGACGGCACACAGCGCAGGCGCGTGTACTCGGTGCGTTTTTTGGGCGACGACATGACCCACGCCCCACGGCCTTGGGTGACCTCGCCACCCTTTCCCGAGCTCGAAAATGAACTGCCTTCAGGGGTGCAGATGGACCATGCGTTGTTTCCCTTGATGTCGGTTTGAGTTGACCTGCGAGCACTGAAAACCGCCGCCCTTCGAGGATCAGGCGGTTTTTTTACACCTCAAAAGGCTCATCAACCAAAACCACAAAGGGTTTTTACGCATCCACATCGCATTCTATTTTGTATACAGTTTAGAACACAAAGAAGCACACATCTAGTTTCTTTGCAGTTTTCCCCCTCTGTTTACCTTTCAGGAGACCCCTCCATGAGTTCAACCATCCACCCCGTGGACGAGCATTTGCCCAATGGCAAGCTCGCCGCTTTGGGCCTGCAACATGTGCTGGTGATGTATGCCGGCGCGGTGGCCGTGCCCCTGATCGTCGGCCGCGCCCTCAAACTCAGCCCTGAACAAGTGGCGATGCTGATCTCGGCCGACCTGTTTTGCTGCGGTATCGTCACGCTGATCCAATCGCTGGGTGCGACGCAGTGGTTTGGCATCAAGCTGCCCGTGATGATGGGCGTGACGTTTGCGTCGGTGGCCCCCATGGTCGCCATGGCCAACAACAACCCGGGCGTTCAAGGCGCAGGGCTGATCTTTGGCGCCATCATTGGCGCGGGGGTGATATCGATCTTGATTGCGCCCATCGTGAGTCGAATGTTGCGGTTTTTCCCGCCTGTCGTGACCGGCACCATCATTGCGGTCATTGGCATCAGCTTGATGCGTGTGGGCATCAACTGGATTTTTGGCAACCCCTTCGGCCCCACAGCGCCCAGCATCCCTAACCCGGAACACCTGGCCTGGCTCGATGCCGCCAAACAAGCGGCCAGCACAGGTGCGGTGCCCCCGGTGCCAGCGGGCATGAACATCGTCGGCACGGTGCCCAACCCCAAGTACGCGCAGCTGTCGCACATCGGCATTGCCGCCATCGTGCTCGTGTCCATCTTGCTGATTGCCAAGTACGCCCGTGGCTTTGTGGCCAACATTTCGGTGCTGCTGGGCATCGTGATCGGTGGCGTGGTGGCCACGGCCGCTGGCCTCATGAACTTCGACAAAGTCAGCAAAGCCGGCTGGTTTGACCTGGTTCTGCCCTTTGAAATTGCCGCCCCCGTCTTTGACCCTATCCTGATCCTGACCATGACCTTGGTGATGATCGTGGTGATGATCGAGTCGACCGGCATGTTCCTCGCACTGGGTGATCTGACCGGCAAAAAAGTCGACCAAAAAATGCTCACCGCAGGTCTGCGCACCGACGGTCTGGGCACCCTGATCGGCGGTATCTTCAACACCTTCCCCTACACCAGCTTCTCGCAAAACGTGGGCCTGGTGGGCGTGACCGGCGTGAAAAGCCGTTTCGTCTGCGTGGCAGGCGGTGTGATCCTGATCGTGCTTGGGTTGCTGCCCAAAATGGCGGCACTGGTTGAGTCGCTGCCCACCTTTGTGCTGGGTGGTGCGGGCTTGGTGATGTTCGGCATGGTGGCCGCCACCGGTATCCGCATCTTGGCCAACGTGGACTACAAGGGCAACCGCAACAACCTGTTCATCGTGGCGATTTCGATCGGCTTTGGCATGATCCCGCTGATCGCGCCGCGCTACCTGCAGTGGATGCCGCACAGCATCCACCCACTGATCGAGTCGGGCATCTTGCTGGCCTCCATCAGCGCAGTGCTCTTGAACCTCTATTTCAACGGCTCCAAGGGTGACAGCAGCGAAGCGATCGAAGCTGCCAAACAAGCCGACTCGCATTGAGTTGAATCAAGGCGCCAGAAATGACCCCCGACTTGTTCGGGGGTTTTTACTTTTGGCCTGGACAAACAGGCTTGGGTCTGTGCAACCGAGGTGGGGCCCACCTGAAAGCCCCAATTTGGTGCCCATTTCTGCCGAAAAGAGCACCAAAACAGGGGTTTTATAGGGGATGAACCTGACATACACCGTCAGGTACTTATCTGATAATGGCATCGATTTTGCTAGACAAGATTCACCGTTTATCAGTCTATGGAGCCCCTCATGAACAAGCGTTTCTTACTCAAGGCCACTGCCGCACTGGCAGCAGCCGCCTCTTTTGGCCTGGCACAAGCCCAAAGCACCCCCATCAAGTTCCAGCTCGACTGGCGCTTTGAAGGCCCTTCGGCTTTCTTCTTGCTGCCTGCAGCCAAAGGCTATTTCAAGGACGCCAAACTGGACGTGACGGTGGACTCGGGCAACGGCTCCGGTGGCGCAGTCACCCGCGTGGCTTCAGGCACTTATGACCTCGGCTTTGCCGACTTGGCCGCCCTGATGGAATTCCACGCCAACAACCCCGACGCACCCAACAAGCCCGTGGCCATCATGATGGTCTACAACAACACCCCCGCTTCGGTGATGGCGTTGAAGAAGTCCGGCATCAAGACCCCCGCAGACTTGGCTGGCAAAAAGCTGGGCGCACCCGTGTTTGACGCTGGCCGCCGCGCCTTCCCCATCTTCCAGAAAGCCAACAGCATTGGCAACGTGGCCTGGACCGCGATGGACCCACCATTGCGCGAAACCATGTTGGTGCGCGGTGACGTGGACGCCATCACCGGCTTCACCTTCACATCGCTGCTCAACATTGAAGCGCGTGGCGTGAAAGCCGAAGACGTGGTGGTCATGCAGTACCCAGATTTCGGCGTCAAGCTCTATGGCAACGCGATCATCGCTTCGCCCAAGATCCTGAAGGAAAACCCAGCCGCTGTGAAAGCGTTCCTGTCTGCCTTCACCAAGGGTGCCAAAGACGTGATGGCCGACCCCGCCAAAGCCATTGAATCGGTCAAGGCCCGCGACGGCATCATCAACGTGGCCCTGGAAACCCGCCGCCTGCAACTGGCCATCGACACCGTGATCAACAGCCCATCGGCCCGCGCCGAAGGCTTCGGCCAGATCAACGGCCCGCGCATGACGCTGATGGCTTCGCAAGTGTCGGACGCC
>JAKFXJ010000054.1 GCA_021731425.1 Limnohabitans sp.
ACGCCACGAATCGCAGATTTGAAAGTGAACAGGAAAGTCAATGAAATCAACGATCTACCAACACCACCTCCGCGCCAGTGCTAGCTTTTCGTACCGTCACTTATTGCACTGAAAACGAGGAGACCCCATGCCGGTCAGCGGATAGCTGCAGGTCTGCACCAATTTGCTTTGGCCTTGCTTGGTCAGCAAGTCCATCATCACCCAGGTTTGTTTGGCGCCAATGGCCAAGTCCATCGCGCCGCCCACCGCCGGAATGGCCCCGGGCTCGCCGGTGTGCCAGTTGGCCAAGTCACCCGTGGCGCTGACCTGGAAGGCCCCGAGCACACAAATGTCCAGGTGCCCGCCGCGCATCATGGCGAAGCTGTCGGCGTGGTGAAAAAATGCGCCGCCGGGCAGCAGGGTCACGGGTTGTTTGCCCGCATTGATCAAGTCGTAATCCTCCAGCCCTTTGGCGGGTGCCGGGCCCATGCCCAGGATGCCGTTTTCGCTGTGCAAAAGCACCTCGCGGCTGGCCGGAATGTGGTTGGCCACCAAGGTGGGCTGGCCGATGCCCAGGTTGACGGTGGCCCCTTCGGGAATGTCTTGCGCCACGCGGGCTGCCAATTCGTCTTTGCTGCGCCTTGTGTAGCTCATGCCTTGATGCCTCCGGCC
The DNA here is from genome assembly GCA_021731425.1 of Limnohabitans sp. Taxonomy (GTDB): domain Bacteria; phylum Pseudomonadota; class Gammaproteobacteria; order Burkholderiales; family Burkholderiaceae_C; genus Limnohabitans_A. Next base: position 652 of record JAKFXJ010000054.1, read on the forward strand.
TGCGTGGCCACACGGTCGATCTTGACCACCGTCTGCACAAAAATACCAGGCGTCACCACCGTCTCAGGATCCAACTCGCCCAGCGCCACTTGCTCGTGCACCGTGGCCACCGTTTTACGTGCCGCCATGGCCATGATGGGCCCAAAGTTGCGTGCTGCCTTGCGGTACGTCAGGTTGCCCCAGCGGTCACCCCGCTCGGCCTTGATCAAGGCCAAGTCGGCGTGGATGGGTGTTTCGTACACGTACATGCGGCCATCGATCTCGCGGGTTTCTTTGGGCGAGCCATCGGCGTGTTTGGCCAACTCAGTGCCGTAACCCGTGGGCGTGAAAAAGCCACCAATGCCCGCACCAGCGGCCCGAATGCGTTCGGCCAAATTGCCTTGGGGGACCAACTCCAGCTCGACCTGGCCCGAGCGGTACAGGCCGTCAAACACATACGAGTCGGTCTGCCGAGGAAAGCTGCAAATGATTTTGCGCACCCGGCCCGCCTTGAGCAAAGCCGCCAGGCCGTGCTCGGCATTGCCTGCGTTGTTGTTGACCAGGGTGAGGTCGCGTGCGCCTTGTGCCAACAGGCCCTCGATCAACTCGTCGGGAATGCCTGCGGTGCCAAAGCCACCGATCATGACGGTGGCCCCATCGGCCGTGCCCGCCAGCGCTTCGGCGACGGATGAAACGAACTTGTTGATCATGTTGAATAGGCTTGTGATGAGCCCTTCAAGCTTAGCCTGCGAAGCCCTTGCATCCAACACCGATGCGGCAGCATCCAGACACCTGGGCGACTATGGGGCCATGCTCAGCCCCAAGCGCCGCCCGGGCCCGATCAGTACTGCTTGTAAGGCAGGAACTTGCCCGACAACACCACATTCACGCGGTCGCCCTTGGGGTCGGGCTGGCGCACGATGTCCATGCTGAAGTCGATGGCGCTCATGATGCCGTCGCCAAACTCTTCGTGGATCAGCTCCTTGATGGTGGTGCCGTAGACGCTCACGATTTCGTACCAGCGGTAGATCAGCGGGTCAGTGGGCACTTGGCTGGGCAGTGAGCCTTTGTAGGGCACCACTTGCAGCCACTTGATCTCGTCGGCACTCAGGCCAAAGATCTTGCCGATGATTTTGGCTTGCTTGGCATCAAAAGTCATTTGTCCCAGGCACCCGGCGGTGACCCATTCTTTGGACAGGCCGACTTTCTCGGCGACATCGCTCCACTTGATGCCTTTGGCCACTTTGGTGGAGATGATTTTTTCGGTGACTTCTAAACGGTTCATGAAAGACCTCTTGAGGGGAGTTGTTGAAAAACTGAGTAGGGGGAAATTCAATGGGCTTTGGCGCGGGACACCAAAAAGTCGACGATGTGGTTGCGCATGTCGTAGTAGCCCGGCAGGTGGTGCAGTTGGGCGCGGGTGCGCTCGCGCGGCAGCGGGTTGACCACCACTTCGGCCAAGCCCCCGGGCACATAACTGCCGCCCGACTCGTTGCCGTTGCTCATGAGCAAGATGCGGTCGGACAACAAAATGGCTTCGTCCACGTCGTGTGTGATCATGAAAACCGTCTGCTGCGTCTGGCGCACGATGGTCATCAACTCATCCTGAATGGTGCCGCGCGTGAGCGCATCGAGCGCACCAAAAGGCTCGTCGAGCAAGAGCATCTTGGGCTGGATCGCAAACGCACGGGCAATGCCCACGCGCTGCTTCATGCCGCCTGAGAGTTGGCTGGGTTTTTTGTCGATGGCGTGCAACAAGCCGACCATGCCGACGTGCTTTTCCACATGCAGATTGACCTGCGGCGCCTTCCACTCGGGCCACTTGGACCGAACAGCAAACGCGATGTTTTGCCGCACCGTGAGCCAAGGCATGAGCGCGTGGCTTTGGAACACCACGCCGCGCTCCAGGCTCGGGCCTGCAATTTCACGGCCGTCCATGAAGGCATGGCCTTCGGTGGCCGTGTCCAGGCCAGCGAGCACGTTCAAGATGGTGGTCTTGCCGCAGCCCGAGTGACCGATGATGCAAACGAACTCGCCCTTGTCGATGTTGAAGGACACGTCCGAAAACACCGGCTTGTCGCTTTGGTAGGCCTTGCCCAGTTTTTCGATTTTGAGGAAAGCGTTCATGGCTTGGACCTTGGGTTGCGGGGCAAAAATTTCTGAAGGCAAAGGCGCGATCAGCTCGCGCTCGCTGGTGTCACTCCACATAGGTCACCGCCTTTTGCACTTGGGCAAACGCCAGGTCCAGCAACATGCCCACCACACCAATCACCAGCACCGCAAAAATCACATTCACCAGCGACAGGTTGTTCCACTCGTTCCACACAAAGTAGCCCACGCCCGTGCCGCCCACCAGCATCTCGGCGGCCACGATGACGAGCCAGGCGATGCCCATGCTGATGCGCATGCCGGTGACGATGGTGGGGGCTGCAGCAGGCAAGATGACCAAAAAGGCTTTGCGCAGCGGTTGCACTTCCAGCGTGCTGGCCACATTGAGCCATTCGCGTTTGACCGCCGCCACACCAAAAGCGGTGTTGATGAGCATGGGCCAGACCGAGCAGATGAAGATGACGAAGATGCCACTGACCTCGGAGTCTTTCAGCGTATACAGCGCCAGCGGCATCCACGCCAGCGGGCTGATGGGTTTGAGCACCTGGATGAAAGGGTCAAACGCCTTGCGCATGAGAGGCGACATGCCAATCATGAACCCCACAGGCAGCGCCACCAACACGGCCAAGAAAAAGCCCAGCGCCACACGGCCCAGCGAATGCGCCAGCTGAATGCCGATGCCTTTGTCGTTGGGGCCTTTGTCATAAAACGGATCGACCAAGTGGCCCAGCATGGCCTTGCCCACTTCCAGGGGTGGCGGAAAGCCTGTGGTTTTGACCGCGCCAGGATCTTTGCCCATCATCTTTTGATACTCGATCTCCTCGGCCGTCATGCCCGCCTTGGCCGCTCCGGCCACCGAAGGTGCGGTGGCCGAGAGCTGCCACGCCCCCAGAAAGACCAGGAACATGAGCAGCGAGACCATGGCCGCTCGCAAATTGAGGTGCGTTGTTTTCATGTGCCTCAGCCCATCTTGTTGATCGCAAAGCTCTTGATGTATTCCTCGGGCTTGGCCGGATCAAACTCTTTGCCCATGATCTTGTACTTGGGGTAGGGCGTGGTTGCGGCAAACTCGTGGCCGAGCTCTTTCATGTGTTTGCGTGCATCGGTGATGAGGAACACTTTTTCTGCGATTTGTTTGTAGTTCACATCGCCCTTCACATAACCCCAGCGCTTCATTTGCGTGAGCATCCACACGGCCATGCTCTGCCAAGGCATAGGATCAAAGTCGGCGCGGTCGGGCACGTTTTGCACCTTGCCCAGGCCATCGGCAAACTTGCCGGTGAGCACTTGGGCAATCACCGCCTCGGGCTGGTTCAGGTACTGCGCAGGCGAGATGACTTTGGAGATCAGCTCTCGGTTTTCGGGCTTGCGGGCCATGGCCGCGGCCGTGAGCACCGCGCGGTAAAGCGCGGCGAAGGTGTTGGGGTTCTTCTGAATGAACTCGGTGCTGGTGCCAAAGGCGCAGCAGGGGTGGCCGTTCCACAGGTCTTTGGTGAGCATGTGGATGAAGCCAACTTCGTCAAACACGGCACGCTGGTTGAAGGGATCAGGTCCCAAGAAGCCATCGATGTTGCCCGAGCGCAGGTTGGCCACCATCTCTGGCGGCGGCACCACGCGGATTTGCACATCGGTGTCGGGGTTGATGCCGCTTTCGGCCAGGTAGTAACGCAGCAAGAAGTTGTGCATCGAGTAATCAAAAGGCACAGCGAACTTGAAGCCCTTCCAGTTCTTTGGGTCGCGGTTGTTCTTGTGCTTGACGGCCAGCGTGATGGCTTGGCCGTTCACGTTCTGGATGGTGGCCACGTTCATGGGCGTGGCGTTGGCGCCCAGCCCCATGCTGATGGCCAAGGGCATGGGTGACAAGAAATGCGTGGCGTCGTATTCCTTGTTGATCATCTTGTCGCGAATCAGCGCCCAGCCTGCGGTCTTGGTCACTTCGACATTCAGGCCCTGCTTTTTATAAAAGCCCAGCGGCTCGGCCATGATGAGTGGCGTGGCGCAGGTGATTGGAATAAAGCCGATCTTGAGATTGGTTTTTTCCAAGGGGCCTTTGCTTTGCGCCAGGGCCTGCAAGCTGGCGACAGGCAACAAGCTGGCGATGGCAGCCATGGCGGTCTTTTTACCCACCGCACGCAAGAACATGCGGCGCTCTTGGTCTTGCGGAAACAAGGCCTTGACCAAGGTGGCTTCAATGAATTCCTGGCTGTAGGCTTCGAACTCCGCGGTCTCGGAACGGGCACGCAGCTGGGCGGCGGCGGCATCGGCGGCAACCTCGGCGTGGTGGTCGGCTGGCGAATGATCACGTCCGCAGCTGCACTTGAGCATCAGGGGGCGGTCGGCGTTGTACGGGTCAAAAAAATCAGACATGGCAACCTCGCTTTGTTGAAGATGCTCATGTCTATGCAAGCTGTGGGCCAGAAACCATGAAATGCGTACCC
>JAKFXJ010000059.1 GCA_021731425.1 Limnohabitans sp.
GGGCTACGTCGATCGCGCCGGGGTGCTGGCGGAGGCGCTCTACATGATGGGCGAGCGCTCTCCCGACGTGCTGCTGTCCCGCGCCGTGATCCGGTTTTTCTCCGGAGAATGGCCGGTGGCGCTCAAGTGCCTGGAGGAACTCGACCGCGAGGATCCGATCGCCCAGGACCCCGACATCGGCACGACGCGCGGGCCCTCCGGTGCCATCGATGACGGTGCCGCCTTCAATGAGCGTATCGAGCATCGTTGTGCCTCCAGAAAGTTGCGAGCGTCATGCCCGACACGATGTGCCAGATGCCCCACAGGCTGGCGATGATGACCATGCCGAGCTCGGCATTGAACTGCACCGCGATGATGCCCAGCGCCAGCCCCGAGTTCTGCATGCCGCCTTCGATCATCACCGCACGGCGATCGCGCTCACTGACCCGCATGGCCTTGGCGGTGGCCCAACCCAAAAACAAGCCGCTGGCGTTGTGCAAGACCACAATCAAAAAAGTGGGCAAAAGGCCCAGGGTCAGCAGTTGCCGCTCCTTGATCAAGCCCGCCACGATGAACAAAATCAACGCGCCCACCGCAAAGTTGCCCAGCGGCTTGCGGATGCGCTGCGTGATCCTGGGCAGGCGGTGCGAAAACAGCAGCCCCAGCGCCAGCGGAATGCCCAAGACCATCAACAAACTCAGCCAAATGCCAGAGGGGTCGATCGACAACTCGCGCAGCCACGTCGCCGTCTCAGGGTTGGCCGCGATCATCCAGCTGAAGTTGAAGGGCGTGGCAAACAGCGCAATCAAACTGGCCACGGCAGAGATGCTGACCGAGAGCGCCGTGTTGCCGCGCCCCATGTGGGTGATCACGTTGCTCAGGCTGCCGCCTGGGCAGGCCGCCACCAAAATCATGGCTGCCTCGACGTTGGCGGGCAAATCAAGCACCAGCGTGGCCAGCCAGGTGCCCACCGGCAGCAAGATGAATTGCGGAATCAGGCCGCACAGCACCGCACGCGGCGCTTGAGCAACCCGCCGGAAGTCCTCGATGCGCAATTCCAACGACACAGAAAACACCATGGTGGCCAGCACCAAACTCAAAATCAGTTGTTGTGAAGTCATGCATTTGTCCTTGCGAAAAGTATAGACAGCCGTAACAGCCTGAAGACAAAGGGTTTACGCGCAATGCACCTTTGCGCTTGTCAGGCCCACGCCAGCCAATCCGCTACAATCAAGCCCCATGTTTCACGCCCACCTGTTCTCCCTGAACCTGATCACTGCCGCTGCAGTGGCTGCTGGTGCGCGTGCAAGCTCCACAAAAACCACGACCATTAAGGGCTGATCCGGCCTGGTTCGTCGTGCGCCCCTCCCGGCCAGACGAGCCGGGCAAACAGTCTGGTCAAACACTGTTTTAAAAACTGAAAGGGCGTTGAAATGAGCAAGTTAGTAGGTTTGGTCGGCTGGCGCGGCATGGTCGGCTCGGTTCTGATGGACCGCATGATTCAGGAAAAAGACTTTGACCTGATCGAGCCCTTGTTCTTCAGCACATCGAACGCGGGTGGCAAAGCCCCCTCGATGGCCAAGAACGAAACCACGCTGCAAGACGCTTTCAACCTCGAGCAGCTCAAGCGATGCGAGATCATCATCACCGCCCAAGGCGGCGACTACACCTCCGAAGTCTTCCCCAAACTGCGTGCAGCGGGCTGGAACGGCCACTGGATCGACGCGGCGTCGACCCTGCGCATGGAAAAAGACGCGGTCATCATCTTGGATCCGGTCAACATGCCCGTGATCAAGAACGCGCTGTCCAACGGCGGCAAGAACTGGGTGGGCGGCAACTGCACCGTGTCCTGCATGCTGGTGGGCGTGGGCGCCCTCTACAAAGCCGGTCTGGTCGAGTGGATGAGCACCCAGACTTACCAAGCGGCTTCGGGCGGCGGTGCACAACACATGCGGGAGCTTTTGACCCAATACGGCACCCTGAACGCCGAAGTCAAAGCGCTGCTGGACGACCCCAAGAGCGCCATTCTGGAAATCGACCGCATGGTCGTGGCCAAACAACGCGCATTGACCGCCTCTGAAACCGCCAACTTTGGTGTACCTCTGGGCGGCTCGCTGATCCCTTGGATCGACAAGGATCTCGGCAACGGCATGTCCAAAGAAGAGTGGAAAGGCATGGCCGAAACCAACAAGATTTTGGGGCTCGGCGAGGCCTTTGGCTCCGCGGCCATCCCAGTCGACGGTTTCTGCGTTCGTGTGGGCGCCATGCGCTGCCACAGCCAGGCCCTGACCTTCAAACTCAAAAAAGACGTGCCTGTGGCCGACCTCGAAGCCATGATCGCAGCGGACAATGATTGGGTCAAAGTGATTCCAAACACCCGCGAAGCGACTATCAAAGACTTGACACCTGTGGCCGTCACCGGCACCATGACCATCCCTGTGGGACGTGTACGCAAGTTGGCCATGGGACCGGAGTATATTGGCGCCTTTACCATTGGTGATCAATTGCTTTGGGGAGCCGCCGAGCCGCTGCGCCGCATGCTGCGCATCCTCTTGGATGCCTGATTCAATATTGAAACCACAACAGTTTTCCGGGATACCCATGGGTCAAACCAAACGCCAAATGCCTAAAAATCACAAGATGAAAGCCTTGGGTACTTTGGTTTTTTCAGCATGGGTTTTGCCCGCAGCCGCGTTGGACTTGGGTCGGCTTCAGATCCTTTCGGGCATGGGTGAGCCCCTGAGGGCTGAAATTGAGGTAGCCCAGGCTTCGCCTGAAGAATTGCGGACACTCCGCGCCCAATTGGCTTCGCCGGGTTCCTTCAGCCAAGCGGGCATGGAGTTCAACCCGGCTCTGAACGGCGTCACAGCCAGCTTGCAAAACCGGCCTAACGGTAGCCCGGTCATCACCTTGAACGGGCGAGCGCCCATTCAGGAAAACTTCATTGACCTGATTCTGGAAGCCCAAACCTCCAGCGGCAAGCTCACCAAAAACTATGCTTTGCTGCTCAATTCCGTGAGTGACAGGCTGGCCCGCTCTTCTTCACCACTCGCATCTGCCAACAGCCCTCAGCTGCCTGTTGTGCCCCCGCTGGTCCAGCCCATCCCGGCCGCGGCTGCGCCCCTGAGGCCCGTCGAAGCATCTGCTTCGCCCAACCCCCTGAATGCCACCAGCGTCGAGCTGAACGCCAAAAACATCCCTGTTTATCGCTTTGCGCCGGTCGACAACACCCAGGCTCCACGTACTCAGCCATCCGCCACCGAAACCAACGCATCCACCGCAGCGTTGAGAGCGCCCGCAGTCCAAGCCAGACCCAAAGGCAATGAGCCATCTCGGGAAACCGGTGACAGGTCCATCAAGGTCAGACCCGGAGACACAGCCTCTCGACTGGCCATTCGCTATTTGGGCGGCCAAGCCAGCTTGGACCAAATGATGTTGGCCATGCTCAAGGCCAACCCGGATGCTTTTATCCAAGGCAATGTGAACCTGGTCAAGGCGGGCGCTGTGCTGCGGATCCCAGACCTGGGTGAAGCCACACAAATTCCAAGCGATGAAGCCCGCAAAACCGTGATTGCCCAAACCAAGGAGTTTGCGGAATACGCCAGACGCCTTGCCGAGTCTCCTCTGTTGGTCGATTCCAAAAATTCGCGCTCCATGTCGGGCACCGTGACCACCGAGCCTGCCAAGCCTGCGCCCGGCGCACTGCAGCAAGACAAACTGACCTTGTCCAAATCGAGTGTCAGTGCCAACGCGGCCGATGCCAAATTGGCCAGCGAGCGCGAAGCCAAAGACACTTCGGACCAGCTGGCCGCCTTGAACAAAAACCTGAAGGATCTGGAAGCGTTGGCACAAAACCCTGCTTCGGCCAACACCGCGAGCGCCTCGAACACACCCTCTGCGGCAGCCGTGCCGACTGCGCCTGCCACCCCCTCGGCCCAGACCTTGCCGACATCACAGGCCCCAACGTCCGCGATGACGGGGTCTAGCCTCCAGGATCTGAGCGAAAACAAACAACTGTGGGCCTGGGCAGCGGGTTTGCTGGCGGCCATATTGCTGGTGGCTTTGTGGATGAGAAGAAAGTCGGCTGAGTCAGAAACCATCTACGCACCGTCCTACGACGACATTCCTGCGCCAAGCTCTGAACCCGTGATGCAGGCCACACACAGCCCCATGCCTGTTCCCGCGCAGATGAGTTCGATCGACCTGAACCTTCAGCCAACGACCGCACCTGCCCCCATGGCGCCAACGCCCGCCTACGCGGCACCCACACCGGTGAACCCGCCAGCGGCCACCACCGCAGCCGAGGACACCGAAGTCAGCAAGCTCAACCTGGCCGCTCAGCTGCTTGCCAAGGGTGACAAGGACCTGGCCCGTGCCTTAATTCTGTCGGTGATTTCATTGACCCATGGCGACATCAAGGCCCGCGCCATTCAAATGCTCGGCCAAATCAGGTGAGGTTGGCCCTGGGCGTCTGCTATTCGGGCACGGCTTACCAAGGCTGGCAAAGTCAAGCCACGGGCCTGACGATTCAGGACAAACTCGAAAAAGCACTGGCCCAATTTGGCGATGTGCCCCGCGTCAGCACCTTGTGCGCGGGCCGCACCGATGCGGGCGTGCACGGCCTGATGCAGGTGGTGCACTTTGACACCCACCTGGAGCGCGACACCCACTCTTGGGTGCGCGGCACCAACCGCTATTTGCCCTCCGACATCGCGGTGCAATGGGCGCAGGTTGTGCCCGAGACCTTCCATTGCCGCGCCAGCGCCACAGGCAGGCGCTACATCTATGTGGTGCTTGACTCGATCGTGCGCCCCAGCCTGGAAGCGGGCCGCGTGGGTTGGGTGTACCGTCCGCTGGCCGAAGCACCCATGCGCGAAGCCAGCCAGCATCTGCTGGGTGAGCACGATTTTTCGTCTTTCAGAGCCAGCAGCTGCCAAGCCTTGTCGCCAGTCAAAACGCTGCGGCACATCGGCATCACCCGGCATGGCGCTTATTGGCGATTTGAATTTGAAGGCAACGCCTTTTTGCACCACATGATCCGCAACATCATGGGCTGCCTGGTCACCATCGGCCAAGGCAACCAGTCCCCCGACTGGATGCGCGAGGTGCTGCTGGCCCAAAGCCGCGATGCCGCAGCGCCCACGTTTTCTCCGGATGGACTGTACTTTGCAGGGCCCATCTACAGCCCCGAATG
>JAKFXJ010000020.1 GCA_021731425.1 Limnohabitans sp.
TGGTGCTCTGGTTATAGCCCGCACGCAACACCATGGTCGGCGTGGCTTGCCACTGCACGCCCAACTTGATCACGCTGACATCGGACCAGCCAAAACCGGGACCATTGGGCGAACCCATGGGGTTGCCAGCCATCAGATTGCTCATCGGGTTGCCAATGGAGAGGATTCCGCTGTAATTGATGCGTGCGTAATCTGCCACCACCGACACCGCTGGCGTGACCTGGACATTGACGCCCAAGGCATAGTTCTCTGGAATATCAAATGATCCTGCACCCGCAAACAAACCCGCGTACTCGTCGAATTTGCTCATCTTGATTTTGGGCGAGTAAGTCGCACCAAACTTCATGGTGTCGCTCAACTGTCCCAGGTAGCCCAAACGGACACCCGCACCCGTGCTGCGGTCAGTGCCTGTGTTGCTGACTTTGTCCGGAGCCATGGAAAAACCAGCGAACGCATCCAGTCCCGTGGCGCTGAATTGCTGAACGACCAAAAGCGGCGACACGCCCACTGAGTGCTGCGCATCGAGTTTGTAAGCAAAGGTGGGCGCAATGATCAGTTGCATCAAATCCACACCCAGCTTGCCCTGGCCACACAAGAGGTTGCCTTGATAGGGCTGGCCGTTGTTCGGGTTCATGCACATGACGTTGCCACCTTGGAACTCGGTGTTCATGCCACCATTACCATAGACCGTCACACCCCAACTTCTGCGGTCATCGATCTTGGTGTTGTAGGCAAATTCTGGGATGGCTAAGGCGCTGCCATCGCTTTTCACATCACCTTCAAGCATGCCGCCAAAGCCGGGGGCCGAGCGTGCCGCACTGCGCTTGGGCATGAAAATATCCACACCCAGATCGGCGCGGTTACCCGCCCAGACCGACGCGGCAGGATTGTTGATGCCTGCAAAAGCGTTGTCGGTGACAGCCACTGAAGCACCGCCCATGCCTTTGGATTTCATGCCAAAACCATGGGGAAAGTAACCGTCAGTGGCCCAAGCTGCAGAGCCCGAAGCCAAAACAGCCGCCACCACGGTGGCACGCAAAGAATTGATTTTTTTCATAAATATCTCCTGTTTAAGACCGATCAGAACTCACCCTTGTGACCGCGTTCCATCATTTCCCAGATGGTGTCACGCACAGCTTTGGCTTCCTCTTTCAGAGGTGAGGGCAGCTTGCGTCCCATCTTGACCATCATGTCCATGTTGAGGGTGTAAAGCCACAGACCGTCTTCTTTTTCCACCATGGAAATGCGGCATGGCAGGTATGCGGCCATGTGCGGGCTGAAGTCCACCATGCGGCGGGCCGTGGCGGGTGAGCAGAACGAATAAACGGTCAGCAGTTTTTCTTTTTTGCCGGAGCGGGCTTCGAGCTCTTTGGACAAGGGCAGCGTGCCCACATCGCGCATGTTGCGCTCGGTGGCTACTTGCTTGAGGACTTGCTCGACCTCTTGGGCGGTCACGCCCTTCTTGACCTTGCGCTCCCAGGTGGTGGCCACGGCGATGTCGCCCTCGCCTTCGACCCAGCGATCCCACATGCGGCTGGCTTCTGAGCCTGCACCCGATTCAAGTTTGCCTAGGGTGCTGATGGTGCCGCAGCCGGTCAACCAGATCGAGCTGGCCAGCACGACCCACTTCATCCATGTGAAAGATTTGCGCATTGTTTTTCTCCTGAATTCATGCAGTGATGGAAATCCAGTCGGACACACCATGTGTCTCGCTGGATTGACGTCAATCATCCATGCCCTGAGAAAAATAAGGTATTGGCAGATACCCTATACCCTATGGGGTAAGGTATCTGTCAGGACCGCAACAATGCGGTTTTAAGGCCTCATTTGAACTTGTAATGGTCGCGGTTGAGCACTGCCGCCACCGAGGTCACATCCTCCGGAAACATGCCCAAGTTGAGTTCGGTGTTGCATTGCTCCACCATGCCTCGCAACAAGGAAGCGTTGTTGATCCTGCCCTGTGGTTTGTAAATGGCACTGCCGTTGCCACCGACCTTGGAAACATGGCACGCCACGCACTTGCTTTCAGCGATCAGTTTTTCACCTAGCTTGTAGTCGGCGTCTTTGTAAATGGCCGGCTGCGCGTGACCAACTGTTGCAAAAAAGAAACTGATCCAAACCATCGCGGTCTTGTAAGGGGTGTTCATTCAAGTCTCCCATCAAAAAAGCCGCTCAAGGGCAGACCCTTGAGCGGCAAAAAAAGCCACGAGTACCAATCGAGCTTTCTAAATCATGCCATGGCCATCAAGCCTGACAAGGCTTAACTTCACTTGGCACCAGCCAGAATCCAGGTGGCCAAAGTCAGGGCATCGGCGTCGCTCAAAGCGGCTTGGGCAGGCATGGGCACAGGGCCCCACTTGCCAGAACCACCGGCTTTGATGCTCTTGGCCAAAGTGGCTGCTGCGTCTTTTTGGCCACCGTACTTTTTGGCGACGTCTTGATAGGAAGGGCCGACCATCTTCTTGTCGACTGCGTGGCAAGCCATGCAAGCGTTCTTTTTGGCCATGTCCAGGTTGGCAAAGGCGGGGGCTGACATCAGGGCAGAGACGGCAACAGCAGCAAAAATCAGTTTCATGAGAGCTCCATGTGAGGGGGTTTAAATATAACCAGTCGCTAATTTAACCGAAATCAAGATGGCTTTGTGAAAAACCGCTCCAGTTTGGCTCAGGGATTTTACTGAGGGCAAGTCCTACAAAGACCCAAAGCCATCCCCAAAACGCGGCCATCGGACTCACTCAAACGCAGGCTGCTCGGGTTTGACCACCGTTTTGCCTGCAGCGGCCCAAGCATCAAAACCACCCGCAATCGATGAAACGTTCAGATAGCCCATGCTCTGCATGGTTTGAGCGGCCAGAGCAGCGCGACCGCTGGTCTTGCAGTACAGCACCACCTTCAGGTCGCGACCCGACAAGGCGGGCGTGCCGCTGAGCTTGAATTCCAGCAAACCACGGGGCACCAACACGGCACCCGGCAGGTGGCCTGCGGCAAATTCATCGGCCTCGCGCACGTCCATCAAGACATCGGCTTGGCGAATGGCTTCTTCCGCGTCTTGCAAGGCAATCTCGCGGACGTTGGCCTTCGCTTGCAGGACTAGGTCGTGGGCTGTTTTCATGGTGTTTCCTTCAGGTTCAAACAAGGGGGTTCAGTGAGCCAGTTGGGCGTTCAAGGCTTGCAGGCTTTGCACCGATATGCTGCCCGTCAAGGCGTCGAGTTGCAAGCGGGTGAGCAGCAACTCGGTCTGTGCACGCAGCCATGCCAGCTCGGCCTGAGCGGCATCGTTTTCGGCTTGCAACAAAGCCAGCGTGGTGCGGTCGCCCACTTGACGGCCCAACCGGGTGGCGTCCAGCCGGGCTGAGCTGGCCTGCCAAGAGGCTTTCAGGGCAGTCAAGCGTGCGGGACCGGTCTCCAGCGCCAGCCAAACCGAGCGGGCTTGTTGCTGCGCTTGCTGCACAGCCAAGTCCACTTCGGCCTCAGCCCGCGCTTGGGCATCCACCGCTTCTTGGAGTTTGGCGCTGCGCCAGCCGCCTGTGAACAAAGGCACATTCAAACTCAAGCCCACCATCTGCTGGCTCTGGCTGTTGGCCGATGGACCAAAGTCGCCATCACCACTCAAGCGGTCACGTCCGGCCGAAGCCACCAAATCCAAGGTGACACCGCCACTGCGTTGGTGCTTTTTGAGCTCCTGACGGGCCACGTCTTGCTGGGCTTTTTGCAAGCGCACACCCGTATTGGCCTCGCGCACCTGCTCCAGCACTTGCGCCAAAGCAGGAACGGCAGTGACCGCTGCATCGGCCTTGGGCGCTAGTGGTTTCAAGGCATCGGCAAGCAGCCGGGTGGAGTCGGTCAATACACTGCGGGCCATTTGCACTTCGCTGCCTGCGGCCAGCAATTGGGCTTGCAAGCCTGTGGCACGGGCAGCGGCCTCATGCGTGTCGGTGACCGGCAAATCGCCCAAGGCAAAGCGGTCTTTGACTTCGGTGAGGGAACGGCTCACGGCGGCGTATTGGTTTTTCAGTACCTGCTCCTGGCGCTCGGCCAACAGCAGATTGAAATACCTTTGCGCTGTGAGCAGCATGAACTGTTGTTGGGCCAGATCGGCTCGCAACTCAGCCACACCCGCTGCGGTTTGCAGCTGGGCTTGCTGGGCTTGGCGCTCAGGGCTGTACAGTGGCTGTTTGGCCTGCAGCGACCAACGCGTAGAAGTAGCTGCACTGGCCGAGGTGGCAAAACTGCCCGGCATCGGCGGCTGACCACCCACCGCGAACTGGGCTCCGGTCGTCCGAGTGTCGGCCGACATGGCCCCCACCGTGGCACTGCCCATCAACACCGGACGCCACAAAGATTGGGCTTGCGCTTCATAGGCCTGCACCGATGAGCGCGTGGCGGCGACCACCTGCATTTGTGGGTCGTGCGCACGCGCCAGCTCCCAGGTTTTCAACAAATCCAGAGCCTGCACAGAAGGGCTGGCCAGCAGGGCCGCCAGCACCCAGCCACTCAGGGGCCGGGGTTTGAACAAGGGCGAACGCATGGCCAGCATGACGGTCAGATCAGCAGCCGCACTCGACGCCGAATTTGCGCAAGATGGACTCCATCAGGCACCACTGGGTCAAAGCACTTTGCAGCAGGTTGGCGCCCACAAAAGCCGTGAAAGCCAGCCACCACTGGCTCACAAAAATGGGGCTGCCCTGAATGCCCAAAGCCAAAGACAACAACACAAAGGTACCAGCGACCAAACGAACGATTTGCCAAGATTTCATGATTCAAACTCCTCAGGATTAAAGAAAAAAACTCAAGCGCCGTACTTTTTGCGGTACGCCACGTAATACAAAGTTGGAATGACGACCAGCGTCAGCACGGTGGACACAAAGATGCCAAAGATCAGCGAAATGGCCAGGCCATTGAAGATCGGGTCATCCACAATGAAGAAGGCCCCAATCATGGCCGCCAGGCCCGTCAGCATGATGGGCTGTGCACGGGTGATGGCCGACTGCACAATCGCCCGCTTGAAGTCCATGCCGCTGTTCACCTGCAGGTTGATGAAGTCCACCAGCAAAATTGAATTGCGCACGATGATGCCTGCCAGCGCGATCATGCCGATCATGCTGGTGGCGGTGTATTGGGCATTCAGCAAGGCGTGGCCCGGCATCACCCCAATGA
>JAKFXJ010000073.1 GCA_021731425.1 Limnohabitans sp.
GGTGTCAATGGCGTCGAAATGGATAGAGGCCGACATCGCCGCAACGTGTTCGGCCAATTGCCACAGGTATTGCGACACCACCCAGAGCATGCCGGGCCTTTGGTGGAGCAGCAGGGCCAGCTCTTGGCTGCTGGTACACCAGGCATCGCCCCCAGTCTGAACTTGGCAGTGCAAATGGCCAGGCGCCGAACTCAGCATGGCGCCCAAGCCAATGGCGCCCTCTTGGCCCACCAGGCCGACGGCAAGTGTGTGTTGCTCAGGACTTTTCACCAGCAGCGCAACCGAAGCACAGGTCAAAAAATAGACCTTGGGGCTGCCGTCCAGATAGGGATGCCCCAACATCTGACCGGCCGTGAGCGTGACCTGATGGCAGATGGTCTGCAACTGTTTCTGATCTTCCTTGGCCAGTTGAAAGATGAGTCCGTTGGTCAAGAGCGTCACTGAAAGTTACCCGTTAGCACGGCGATCGAAAGGCGATGCCGAGTCAATAAAAATGGCCAGATGAACATGTGATGTTTGGAAGCCGGGAAAGTATATGTCGCTGTTTACTTGAGTTGAACAGTGGATGCGTCGCTTGATTGTTCGTTAAAGAACATAAAATTCAATGCTGCCCAGCAGGGCGTTCGGAGTCATGCCCTTGTCCAACAAAAAAATTGAAAACGCTTTGCTCGCCACGATGCTGGGTGATGGCGCTTCGTGGGAGGGAGTGCACATTTCGCGCGTGAATTTGCCATCGGGCCACCTGCAGCAGGAGCCGGGCGAATGGGCGTATTTTCCGGTCGATGCATTGATCAGTTGGGTGCCGACCCATGCCATGCCGGGCGCCGTGGCGCTCGTGGGGCAGCGCGGTTGTGTGCTGTGGCCTTCGGCCCCGAGTGCACATGTGCAGGTGCATGTGGTGTCACCGGGGCATGCGTACCGGTTGGACTGGGCCGCAGTACGCCAAGACCCTTCACGTTTTGCACCATGGCTTTGGCACACCACAGCGGCCGCGCAAAGTCTCATCGCTCAAATGGCCCAGTGGTCATTTTGTGCGCAGCACCACAGCCCTTCGCAACGCTTGGCCAGTTGGTTGCTGCATGGCTTGGCGCAGTCTTCCAAAGCTGAGCTGTTGCTCAGTGAGCAGAGCCTGCCGCTGGGCATGCAGCAGTGGCTTCGCACCTCACACGCTGTTTCAGGCGCAGTTTCAGACGCAGTTTCAGAAGCTGTGGACGCACAGGCCAACCATGACCCAGGTTACATCCTGAAAGACGGCTGCTTGCGCACCACCGACACAGCGCAGCTCTTGGCACAGGCCTGCGCGTGCCACACCAGCCTGTGCAGTCTGGATGCCGCACCGCATTGAGTGGCGGGCGGTCAAGCCGGGTTGATTCAGGCTGTGATCTGCTCTGCTGTGATGCGCCTCGCCAAAGACTCGGCCACCTTGATGCCATCCACCCCCGCCGACAAAATGCCGCCCGCATAACTGGCGCCTTCGCCTGCCGGGTACAAGCCTTGGGTGTTGGTGCTTTGGTGGTCGTCGCCACGCGGAATGCGCAGGGGCGATGAGGTGCGTGTTTCCACCCCGGTCATCACCGCGTCCGCCATGTCATAGCCCTTGATCTTGCGGCCAAACACCGGCAGTGCTTCGCGCATGGCTTCGATCGCGTAGCCCGGCAACACCTCGGCCAGATCGACCAGCTTCACACCGGGTTTGTAAGACGGCAACACGCTACCCCAGGTGGTGGAGGGGCGCTGCGCCAAAAAGTCGCCCACCAGTTGGCCGGGCGCTTCGTAGTTGCTGCCGCCCACTTCAAAGGCACGGGTTTCAAGTTGGCGCTGCAGCACGATGCCCGCCAGCGGGTGTGCTTGGGGTGGCTGATGTGCGGCCAGTGCCGCTGCCTCTTGCGCCAGTTGCGTGCCGTCTTGTTCGCCAAAAGCGGCTTGCCAGGCAGCGGTGTCCTGTGGGTAGTCGGGTGGGTCGATGGCCACCACCATGCCCGCGTTGGCATTGCGCTCGTTGCGCGAGTACTGGCTCATGCCGTTGGTGACCACACGGCCCGGCTCGCTGGTGGCGGCCACCACGGTGCCGCCGGGGCACATGCAGAAGCTGTAAACCGCGCGGCCATTTTGTGCGTGGTGCACCAGTTTGTAATCGGCCGCGCCCAGCAGCGGGTGGCCCGCGTGGCGGCCCCAACGGGCCTGGTCGATCACGCTTTGCGGGTGCTCGATGCGCACACCAATCGAAAACGCTTTGGCCTGCATGGCCACGCCACGGCGGTGCAGCATGACAAAGGTGTCGCGCGAGCTGTGACCCAAGGCCATGACGGCGTGGCGGGTGTGCAGGGTGTGGTGTTCGCCCGTGCGCAGGTCTTGCACCAGCAGTCCGTTGAGCTGTTGGCCATTGGCGGTGGGTGCGATCAGCACATCGCTCACGCGCTGCTCAAAACGGATCTCGCCGCCCAGCGCGATGATTTGTTCGCGGATGTGCTCAACCACCTTCACCAGCTTGAAGGTGCCGATGTGCGGGTGCGCGGCGTACAGGATGTCGGCAGGCGCTCCGGCCTTGACGAACTCGTCCATCACCTTGCGGCCCAGGTGGCGCGGGTCTTTGATTTGGCTGTAGAGCTTGCCGTCAGAAAAGGTGCCTGCGCCGCCTTCGCCAAACTGCACATTGCTCTCGGGGTTGAGCACCTTTTTGCGCCACAAGCCCCAGGTGTCTTTGGTGCGTTCACGCACGGGTTTGCCGCGCTCCAGCACGATGGGCTTAAAACCCATTTGCGCCAGGGCCAAGGCGGCAAACATGCCGCACGGCCCAAAGCCCACCACCACCGGGCGCTCGCCTTCTTGCGCACCAAAACTGGCCGGGGCCTGGCAAGGCGGGTGCCACGCCATGTCGGGTGTGGCTTGGATGTGCGGGTTAGTCTCGAACTTGTGCAACAAGGCGGATTCGTTTTGCGCATCGGCCAGCAACAGGTCGACGATGTAAACCGCCAGCAAGTCGGCCTTGCGGGCGTCAAAGCTGCGTTTGAAGACGTGAAGGGTGGCTATGTCGGCAGCGCTGATGCCCAGGGCTTGGGCCGCCAGTTGGCGCAGTGCTTCGATGGGGTGCGGCGTGGGCAGGCGGTCTTCGTCGGTTTCGGACGGTGCATCGGCCGCGCGGCGCGATTCAATCGGCAAGGCCGACAAGGGGAGTTTGAGTTCTGAAATCCGGATCATGGCAACCTCTGTGGCTTGTGGTTATCAAGCAAGAAGCGTTGATTATCCTTGAGGCAAGAAGCCTTCGACCGACAAATAACGTTCGCCCGTGTCGTAATTGAAGCCCAGCACCGTGGCCCCGGCGGGCAGCTCGGGCAGTTTTTGGGCAATGGCGGCCAAGGTGGCGCCCGAGGAGATGCCGACCAGCATGCCTTCCTCGCGGGCCGAGCGGCGGGCGTATTCGCGAGCGGCTTCGGCGTCGACCTGAATCACCCCATCCAGCAGACCCGTGTCCAGGTTTTTGGGGATGAAGCCCGCGCCAATGCCTTGAATGGGGTGGGGTGCGGGTGCACCGCCCGAGATCACAGGCGACGCTGCTGGCTCGACCGCAAACACTTTCATCTGTGGAAACCGCGCCTTGAGCACGCGGGCCGTGCCCGTCAGGTGTCCGCCTGTGCCCACGCCCGTGATGAGGGCGTCGATGCCCTCGGGGAAGTCGGCCAAAATTTCTTGTGCGGTGGTGCGCACATGCACCTCGATGTTGGCGGGGTTTTCAAACTGTTGCGGCATCCACGCGCCGGGGGTGCTGGCCACCAAGGCCTGGGCCCGGGCAATGGCGCCTTTCATGCCTTCGGCGCGGGGCGTTAGGTCAAAGCTCGCGCCATAGGCCAGCATCAGGCGGCGGCGCTCGACGCTCATGCTGTCGGGCATCACCAGCACCAGCTTGTAGCCTTTGACGGCGGCCACCATGGCCAAACTAATGCCGGTGTTGCCCGAAGTCGGCTCGACGATGGTGCCGCCGGGCTTTAACGCCCCGGATTGTTCTGCCGCTTCGACCATGGCCAGCGCGATGCGGTCCTTGATGGAGCCGCCCGGGTTGCTGCGTTCGGATTTGATCCACACATGGGCACCCGTGCCAAACAGGCGCTGGATGCGCACATGGGGCGTGTGGCCGATGGTGTCGAGGATGGAGTGGGCTTTCATGCGGTGTCCAAGAGGTTGGCTGTGACCTTGTATTGTGCGGGTGGGGGCGTGGATTGAATGTCTTGTGTGGCACAAACATGGCATGAAGCGCCCACTGAAAACACCGCGGGGCCTGCACCCTGCGCTCAGGCGATAATCACCCGGTGAAGCACGCCAGACCGTCGCTGGTGCAATCTCCGAAAGGAGGCACTGGAGGAACGTCCGGACTGCACAGGACAGCGTAGGAGGTAACACCTCTCCACCGTGAGGTGAGGATCAGAGCAACAGAGACGAGCCGATTGAGTTCGGGTGAAACGGGCAATCTCTACGCGCAGCAATACCAAGTAGGCCAGCGTTGATGTGGTTCCGCAGAGCTGGCGGGTAGGTAGCACCGAGCCGGGTGGGTAACCCTCGGCCCAGAGTAATGACGGTCACGCAGCGGGCAACCGCTGTGCACAGAATCCGGCTTATCGGCGGGCTTCACACTTTTTCCTCAGGGTTCATCAGCCCACAAAAAAACCCGCCGAAGCGGGTTTTTTTGTGAGGGCTTGAAACCGTTTAGCCGCGCGAGGGCATCAGGCTGCCAGCCAGGGCAAACACCGAATTGGGGGCGGTAATTTTCAAGGCACTTTTGGGCTTGGCAAACACGCCGCGCTTGACGGTTGGTTGGGGCGCTGGCTCAACGGTGACACCTTTGGTCCGCTGCTCGGCCACCAATTGGCGCAGGGTGATGGACTGCAAGTGGGTCAGCATTTTTTCGTTTAAGCTGGACCACAACTCGCTGTTCATCCAGCCGCCTTCGGCCGCAGATTCTTCTTCGGTGGGTGCGTCAACAGCACCCACGATGTCGGCCATGGTGATTTTTTCAGCATTGCGCGACAGCGAATAACCACCGCCGGGCCCGCGTGTGCTTTCGACCAGACCATGCTGGCGAAGTTTGCTGAAAAGTTGTTCCAG
>JAKFXJ010000045.1 GCA_021731425.1 Limnohabitans sp.
TTTCCCAGCGGGTGGCACGTCTGACGTGTTGGCCCGCATAGTGGGCCAGAAGATGACCGAAAGCTGGGGCCAGCCCGTGGTGATCGAAAACCGTCCCGGCTCCAGTGGCAATTTGGGCGCTGATCTGGTCGCCAAATCACCCGCTGACGGCCACACCCTGGTGCTGATGGACGTGGGCAATCTGGTCATCAGCCCGGCTTTGTTCAAGCTGCCTTTTAATGTCGAGAAAGACTTTGCGCCCGTGGCCATGGTCGCCTATTCACCCCATTTGCTGGCCGTGAGTACCAAAGTGCCCGCCAACACCCCGGCCGAATTGGTGGCCTACGCCAAGGCGCAAATGGGCAAGCTCAATTACGCCGTGGCTGCTGGCATGGGCAGCGCCTCGCACTTGGCGGGCGTCATGTACGCGCAGCGCAACGGCATAGAGTGGGGTTATGTGCCCTACAAAGGCGGCGCACAGGCCATCACCGATTTGATCGGCGGTCAAGTGGACGTCATGTTTAATGGCATGGTGGCCACCTATCCACACGTCAAGGCGGGCAAGATCAAATTGATCGCCATCTCGAGCACCCAACGCAATGCGCAAATGCCCGGCACGCCGACCGTGGCTGAGAGCTTGCCTGGCTTTTTGACGGGCAGTTTCCAAGGGCTGCTGGCCCCAGCAGGCACCCCCAAGGCGGTCGTTGACAAGCTGCATGCCGAGGTTCAACGCATTGCCGGCTTGCCTGAGATCAAAGAGCGTTTGACGGCCTTGGGTGCTGAACCATCTAGCATGTCGCCAGACCAATTTGGCCAATGGATGCGTTCAGAAATTCCAGCGATGGCCAAGATCGTCAAAGACGAGAAGATCACGGTGGAGTGATCTTTCCCCAGCCCCTCCCAACCTGCCCAGTTTGGAGGGTTAAATGGGCAGAGGGTTCAGCTGCAGCTGACGCTGCCGCAGCCCGACATGGTCACGTTCTTGATGGCCGAGGGGTCGGCCAGGGTTTCGGTCACGCTGTCAAAGCCCACTGACTTGAGGTGGGCCGCTAGGCCCGCATCCATGCTGTTGGCATGACCCGGAAACCACTCGGCCAGTGCTTCGGCCATGCGGGTGATGATGGTGGTGTCGCTGTCCAGGTAATGGGCTTCGACCACTCGCATGGTCTCCAAAATCGTGGCGTGGTGCTCGGCGTGGCAGTTGTCGGCAGAAAACCCGGTGGCCAGCATCCAGCGCTCTTCTTGTGCAAAGTGCTCCACCGTGTGGTTCAAAAATGCCTTGTAGACCGGCAGCTGTTGGTCTTCAGGCGTGGCCAGAATCTGGTTGATCATGTCCACAAACTCTTGGTGCGTTTCGTCCATGCGGGCGTCGCCCGTGTGGAGCGAGTCGGTCCAGGGCATCAGAGTGGGGGCGGTGGTGAGTGTTGCGGTGGTGGTCATGAGAATGGCAGTCAGCAATCAGGGCAAGAAGGTTGATTGAATTATCGGGCCAACGGCCCGCGGACGCTGTGGGTATGCAAAAGCCGTTAAGGTGCTGTCCTTCGTCAAGCCATTGAGTATAAAAACGAATCATGGATTCCGTCACACAAGTACTTTTGGGCGCCTCGATTGGCGTGGCCGTTATGGGGCGTCGCACCGCCTTATGGAAGTCGGCTCTTTGGGGTGGTGTGGCTGGCTTGCTGCCCGACCTGGATGTGCTGTTGGACCACGGCGACCCGATCTTGAACATGATCCGGCACCGCGCCGAGTCGCACGCCTTGCTCTTGCTCACCCTCTTTGCGTTTCCCATGGCCTGGGCGGTGAGCCGACTCCACCGACAGCCGCAGCTTTACGGCCGCTGGTGGTGGGCTCTGATGCTGGCGCTGGTCACGCACCCTTTGCTGGACTTGATGACGATTTATGGCACCCAGGTGTTCCAGCCGTTCACCGACGAGGCCTATGGTTTGGGCAGCATGTTCATCATCGATCCGGTGTACTCGCTGCCCTTGCTCGCGGGTGTGGTGGCCGCCTTGCGCGTCAAAACGGTGGGCCGGGCCTTGGCCATCAACGGCTGGGCACTGGCTTTCAGCACCGCGTATTTGGCGTGGAGCGCACTGGCGCAATGGGGGGTGACGCAGCACGCCCGTCAGTCCCTGCAGGCTCAGGGCTTGCCCAGCCAGCAGCTCTTGGTCACGCCCGCGCCACTGAGCACCTTGGTGTGGCGTGTGGTGGCGCTCGACGGCGAGCGCCTTCACGAAGGCTTTTACGCCCTGATGGACGGCGGCCGGACCATTCGTTTTGTGGCCCACGAGCGGGGTGGGGCGTTGGCCACACAAAACTCTGAACACCCGCAGTTGCAGCGCCTGGCACGGTTCACCGACGGGTTTTTCAAAGTGCAACGCAACAGTGACAACCTAGTGGTGACCGATCTGCGCATGGGCCAGGAGCCCGACTATGTGTTCTCGTTTGACATCGGTCCGCCCCTGCAAGCCGGTGCAACCCATCCGGTAGCCGAGCAACGCAGCCGCCGCATGGACGTGGGTGCAGGTTTGAAATGGCTGGGGCAGCGCATGCTGGGGCACGATGTGCCACCGCCTGAAAGAAGGTGACGAGCCTTGACCTCTAGACTGGAAAAAGTATTACGATATTTCCTATGAAAAGAGAAAAGCCTCTTCGTGAATTCGGTCAACGATGCCAACGATATGGATCTGGCGCTCAACTGCCTTGGGAAAGCACCAGCCTGACGGGCTTCTTTTCATTCAGGCAAACGAAATGAAGTCTCGATCTCCAACTTGGCTGTCATTATGGGGGGCGCTCTTTTTGGTTTCGGCATGTCACTTTGAGCCGAGCCCTTTGCCGACTTGTCAGGGCACCAAAACAGCCAACTGGAACCAGTGTGTTGGCACAAAACTCCTTTTAGACGTTGTTTTTGTGGGTGAATGGAAGGATGGAAGAGCCACCGGTCAGGGGAGGCTCGTCTTCTCCGATGGTGACCAATACATCGGCGAATTCGAAGACAGTGAATTCAGCGGAAAGGGGACATACACCTTTGCCAACGGTGACAAGTTGGTCGGTGAATGGAAAGAAGGTCTTTTCAGCGGACAGGGCACGATCACCACTCGCAACAGGGGTCAGTACGTCGGTGAATTCAAAGACGATCAACGGAACGGGCAAGGCACTGTCACCTATGCCGACGGCAGCAAGTACGTGGGCGAATACCAAAACGATGAACGCAACGGTCAGGGGAAGATGACCTATGCCAACGGCAGTCAGTACGTCGGTGAATTCAAAGACGACGAGAGGCATGGACAGGGCACGCTCACCATCGCCGATGGTGACCGGTATGTGGGTGAATTCAAGAATGGCAAACGCCATGGGCCAGGAACCATCACCTATGCCGACGGCACTCAGCTGGCTGGCGAATTCAACGATGGCCAGAAAAAGCGAGGCAACATTAGCCAAGCCTATGGGGGCCAAAACGGCGGCGGATCCGAAGCTGATGTGCGAGTGGATCCCAAAATATCCCCCCACATCAGCCGTGACAAGTACCTCAGTCAATCCAAAGTGGGTCACAGCGGGCCATTGAAATCAGCCGATCCTTTTGTATTCGTGTTGGATAACAAGCGTTCGGCCAGCTATGCTTGGTGGATCAAACCCGTATCTGTGCACCCCACTGGGACCACAGTGTCTGGTGTACCTCTCAAGGACATCAACGAGTACAGAAACGACAATTACAGTGACTGGTGCTATGCAAATGCATTGACCAGAAGGTCATTCAGTTCCCCCGTCGAACCTATTCGAGCGGAGATTGAGGAGTCCATGTGGGACGACAATTTACCCGGTTTTCAAGCCAGTGGCGCCTTCACTGGACAAGGCGAACAAGATGCACTCGTTGGGAATTTTCAGAGTTGTGATGGTCACCAAGGCGTTTTCCTTCTGATGACGGACCGGTCTAAGCCCAAAAAAGTAATCTATCTGCGAGAGTGGAGTGATTGGAAAGGGTTCATCTGGTTGGATAAGTCCAAGGATGGCGACAGCCTTTTTGTGGGAAGTTGCCTGTATTGTGGGGACTGGAGTGAGCTGTCCTATGACATCAAGAGAAAACGGTTTTACTGGACTTATCCGTAATCCAGGTGAGCTCGCCGCTTTGGGGCCTCTTTGATTTTGAGGTCCGTTGCAGAGTCATCTGACGCCGTCCATTTTACAGTTCAGAAAGGCAACAACTGAGAGCCAAGTTGTGTGTGCTTTATATATTCTGGCCAATTCAAGGTTCCATTGTTAAACTTAAAAATATGAAGAATCCTCTGTTTTTGATGGTTGTCCTTTCTCTGGCGGCCACTGCACAAACCCATGCCTCCTGCATCACCGCAGGCCGTTTGGACAGTGCGGGACGCTGGGCACCCCAATTCAAGACAGTCAGGCTGTTGGACGAGGCGGGCAAACCCTTGACGGCGACGAGCAAACCAGAATTGCTGCGTGTCCGCTCGGCCGAGCTGACCGAGCCTGCCTTGTTGTCTGCCTGTGAGGGGGAGAAAGCCCTTGAGCGTGGGGATGACGCTCCATCTTCTAAAGCTTCGGTTCCGGCGGTCAAGCCGGGCAAGGTCATGGTTGTGGGCGTGGGCTTCCCCCAGCTCCAAATTGGCGGTGAACTGGTCGAGCTGAAAGTGCAAGTCACCCCCGAGCAGACCATGATGGTGACCCGATGAGCGCTGAGGCTGCTGCCATTGACCCCATGGTGGGCTTGCGCCACGCAAGGGTGCTGTTCAGGCACCTGTGGGTCGTTTTGGTTTTTCTGGGCTTGTGGGTCGGATCTGAAAACGCGTGGGCTTCACCGTCGTTGGGCCAGCGCTTCACTGATTCGATCTTGACCGAGAGGGGTTATCAAATTCCTCTGCCGCCAGGACAGTGGGAGGTCACAGCCACCAAAACAGAAACTGAAATCAGAGCGGTTGTCTTGGCCAACAAAGACGAGCAGGCCAAGATCCCTTTTATGGTTGTTCGTTATTCGACCGCGACCAAGTCGGGACATTGGGCGGACGCATGCAGTTCAACTTTCGGAAATTTGTTTTGGCGC
>JAKFXJ010000160.1 GCA_021731425.1 Limnohabitans sp.
GGCGTGGCCCACAATACGCGGGAGCATCCAGCTCAAGCCGTGTTCGGCAATCAGGCCGCGCCTGGAAAACGCGGTGGTGAACACCGCGTTGTCGGCCGCAAACCGGATGTCGCAATACAGGGCATGCACCAAGCCAATGCCTGCGGTTGCGCCGTTGAGCATGCCAATCACCGGCTTGGGGATCGCCGGGTAAAAGCCATACCGCGTTTGGTAATCCAGCCTCTGGTTCACATCAAAGGGTTTTGTCCAAGTGGTGGCTGTGATGTCGCTCGGGTCCAGACCCTTGAGCAAATCCATGTCGGCCCCGGCGCAAAAGCCCCGACCTGCACCGGTGAGCACAATGGCCCGCACACCTTCATCAGCAGCTGCGGCGTCCATGGCTTCGCGCACCTCGCGCTCCATGACGGCGGTCCAGGCGTTGAGCTTGTCCGGGCGGTTCAGGGTGATGGTCGCGATGCGGTGTTCCACGCTGTACAGGATGTCTTGGTAATTCATGGCCATGCCTTTCAACAAAACGTTCAACGACTCATAACGTGCGCTTGCCACGGGCCAAAAATGCTTGGGTCGCGGGCCGGTCGATCAATTGCTGGCTCCAGCGCTTGAGCACCTTCTCGAGGCGCGGCGCGGCCACACCCAGCTGTACCATGGCCACACCGCCATTGACCGATTCGCTGTAATCGCAAATCAGCCCATCCTGCAGCTCAAAACGGCTGATGCCATCGATCACCACCTGCCGCCCCGCAAACTCAGGCACGCGTGAAGTAAAACTCGACAAAGACCGCGCGTAGGCCACCTGCCCATTGCACACCGGGTCAAACATCTCCCATCGGTAATCGGGCCCCGCATCGCGGTGGAACAGATCGTTCATCATGTGGGCAATGTCGGCGCGGCCCGTGTGGTCGCCGTAGATGTAGTCGTGGTAAACGCCATCGGGCGTGAAGCACTGCGCAAAAGCCTCGCCATCACCCGCCTCTGCAGCGGCAGAAAAGCGCTGGAGCAATTGTTCAAATTCGGCTTGTTGCATGCGCAGATCTCCTGGTGTGTGTCACATCAATCGGGCAAGGGGTCGGGCAAGCGTTTGAGCGTCCTGATCTTGGAGGCGCTGATGATGATGGCCTGCAAACCAAAACCCAGCACCACACACCACAGGCTCACCGAGACCGGAAAACTCACACCCACCACACCGCCCAAGGCCGCACCCAGGGGGCGTGCGCCCGTGCTGACCACGATGTTGATGGACGTGACCCGCCCGATCATGGCGCGGGGCGTGACGGTTTGGCGCAGCGTGGTGGAGGTGATGGTCCAGATGATCGGCCCCGCCCCAAAGAAAAAGTAAGACAGCCCCGCCAGCCAGCCCTGAGGCCACAACAAGGTCAACGCCATCGTGACCGCCGCCAGCACCGAGAAATAAGGCCCCAGCAAAATCGCCTGCCCAAACGGCAAGGCCTGCACCACACGCGGCGCGAGCAGCGCCCCCACGATCATGCCCACACCATACAAAGCCAGCGTGATGCCCACGCCACTCGCATCCAGCCCCAGGTCGTGGATGGCATAGGGCACATAAGCCGCCTGCAGCATGAACCAAGATATGTTCCAAGCGATCGAGCAAAACATCATGGGCCTGAGCAAATCGCTCTGCCACACCCACTTGGCCCCGTCTTGCAGCTCCAGCAAAGGGTGACGCGCTGGCATGGCGGCACGAGCAGGCTCGGCTATGCCACGCAGGCACAACACCGCCACCACCGACAACATGCCCGAGAGCACAAAGGCCGCCGACGCCCCGGTCCACGCGATCAAAGCGCCCGCCAAGGCCGGGCCTGCTGCAAAGGCCGCGCTGCGTGCCAACTCCAGCCGCCCATTGGCCTGCGCCAGACCCTCGACCTGCACCAGCGCAGGCACCAAGGAAGGTGCCGCCACACTGAAGGCCACCGTGCCCACAGCCGCCATGAAACCGATGATGGCCAATGCCGCAATCGACACATTTCCCGTGACGATCAGAGCCAGCAGCAACAACAAGGCCAGCGCCCGCAGCGTCTCGGCCAGCGCCATCAAGCGCGTGCGGGAGGTGCGGTCCGCCAGCAAGCCCAGCGGCATGGACAGCAGCAAAAATGGCAGCGATTGGATGGAGGCCAGCAAACCGATTTCGCCGGGCCCGGCCTTGAGCATCAGCACCGCCAGGATGGGGACAGCGGCCAGACTCAGCTGCTCGGCCGACTGTGCCAGCAGGTTGGACCAGGCCAAGCGGCGAAAAGATGCGGAAAGGACTTCAGACATGCACTGGGCGGTGAACCAACGCATCTGCAAGATGCGTCAAACAAGGGGTTTCCATTCTGGGCGCGGCCCAAGGCCCAGCATGTCGCCAAGGCGCACCCACCCAGGCCCCTCCATCCAGCCCGATCAGGCCGCCCAGCTCACCAGTCCAAAGTAACTGGTGCCCAGCACCACCAGACCGAACACGATCCGGTACCAAGCAAAGACCTCGAAGCTGTTGGTCGAGATGAACTTGAGCAGCCAGCGCACACACACCCAGGCACTCAAAAACGAAAACACCAGGCCCACCGCAAACATCGGCGCGTCGGTCATGCTGAGCAGGGCGCGGTCTTTGTACAGGCTGTAAGCCCCGGCGCCAATCAGCGTGGGGATCGCCAGGTAAAAAGAAAAATCGGTCGCCGCCTTGCGCGACATGCCCAAGAGCATGCCGCCGATGATGGTCGCGCCGCTGCGGCTGGTGCCCGGAATCATGGCCAGGCACTGCACCAGACCCACTTTCAGGGCATCGCGACCGCGCATGTCTTCCACCTCCTGAATGCGGATGGCACTGGCCGGACGCCGCTCGGCCCACAAAATGATGAAACCGCCAATGATGAAACTCGTCGCCACCACCTCGGGCGTGAACAGGTTCGCCTTGATGGCCTTGCCAAACATCAGCCCCAAGATGACGGCAGGCACAAAAGCGATGAACACGTTCAAAGCGAAACGCTGGGCATCGGCGCTGTGCGGCAAGGCCCGCACCGTGCTGCTGATCTTTTGCCAATACACAATGATCACGGCAAGAATAGCCCCGGTCTGGATGGCGATGTCAAACACCTTGGCCTTGTCATCGTCAAAGCCCAACAAGGCCCCAGCCAAAATCAAATGCCCGGTCGACGAGATCGGCAAGAACTCGGTCAAACCTTCGACCACGCCCATCACGGCGGCTTTCAGCAACAACATCAGATCCACAAACGCTCCTCAAAATCAGGCTGAATTATCGCTGCTGGACAAGGCACCAAAATCAACGTTTAAATAACGCCATACCAAGCTGTGTCACAGTGCGGTTCAAACAAAAATTCTCCCGTCCTCACGATGCAACTGACACACACCATCGCCGTGCACATGACCTTGGCCCTGAGCGCCACAGTCTTGGGGCCTTGGGCCCTTTGGGCTCGCATGGGCCGCATCACACGACCACGACTTCACCGGGCCTTGGGTTACGCCTGGGTCACCTGCATGCTGGGCGCTGCACTCTCGGGTTTGTTCATCCGGGACTTCAATCTGCCCAATATTTGGGGCTACACTCCGATTCACCTGCTCATTCCTCTGACCTTGGTCAGTCTGTACCGGGCGTTTCGCTATCTGGTTGATGGCAACATTGCTGGTCATCGGCAAACCATGCAGTGGCTTTATGGCATGGCGTGTGTGGTCACAGGTGCATTCACCTTATTGCCTGGACGTTTGTTGGGCCAATGGCTTTGGTCTGGCGCTGCGGGTTAAAGCATGCCCACACCCTCGATCCAAAAAACCGCCCGCCTCGGCGCCTTGGCCATCGCCGCTGTGTGGCTCGCCGTGGCTGGGGTGTTGTACCTGGTGTTTGACCAGATCGAGCAAAAGCGCCAGGCCAGCCTCAAGCCCTATGCGCTCAGCTCGGGCGATTTGGTCATTCCGCGCCAGCGCGACGGGCATTTTCATATGGAGGGTGAAGTCAACCGCCAGCCCGTGCGCTTTTTGGTGGACACCGGCGCCAGCCATGTGAGTGTGAGCCAGGCACTGGCCACCCAAGCCGGGCTGCCTGAGGGCCAAAACATCACCTTGCACACCGCCAACGGCCAACGCCCCGGCCAGCTGGTGCGCAGCGTGCCTGTTCGGGCGGGGCATCTGGTGATGAATGACACCAGCGTCACCGTGGGCCTGACCGGCATGCCGCCCGAACAAGCGCTGCTGGGCCAGGCGTTTTTGAAACACTTTGACGTGGAAATCCGGCGCGACGAGATGGTGCTGCGCCAGCGGCGCTGAGCGCTTGGCTGCATCATCTCGGCGCTGCATCGGCAATCACCACCGATGCGCTGGCCCCATGCGTTCGCTCAATGCCGCCACTGATCGCGCGGCCCCCGCCAGCCACCGCGCTCACGCTCCTCCTCGCGGAACTGCCCGCGCTCTTGGCCACGGCGCCCACGGTCGTGATCGCGGCCCCATATTTGCGCCGGAGGATGACCGTTGGGCACATGAACACGAGGCACATGTACCCGGGGCACATAAATCACACGCGGCGGCGGTGGCGGGGCATAGATCACCCGGGGCGGGGCGTAATAGACCGAGCCGGGCACGCCCACATGACCATAAACCGGGGCATGGCCGATGCGCGAATGCACCGACACCGACGGCTCCACCACCACCGGGTGAGCGCAGCCCACCTGCACCAAAGCCAGACCCAACAGCCCGAGCAAGGCCAACGGCCTTGAAAACGACGACTTGAACGGAAAAAGCATCACAAAGTTCCTCTGATGACGTTGGCTTTTCTTGAAAGCATGCTCCCTGCCCCTTTAGCGCGTCAGCCAGGGCTTTGGTGCACAGCCTGCACCTAAGATTCGTGTCCATTCGTAACCGGCCCGGCAAAGACTGGCCCGCGCCACCCCCTAAAATCAAGCGCTATGACCTCCCCCACCGACAAAGCCACCGCCAGCGCCGCAGCTGCTCCCGCCGAACACAAAGTCAGCAACTTCCTGCGCCAAATCATTGAAAACGATCTGGAAAAAGGCACC
>JAKFXJ010000213.1 GCA_021731425.1 Limnohabitans sp.
GCAGATTGGCGACCAGTTGACCGACTTCGGCATCAAAATTCATGAGGCGATCTCGTCACGGGCACCAGAGCGCATGGGTTTAAACGAAGCCATCGCCGCCTCCAGCCAGCACCAGCTCGCCCGCATCGGACAGCTTGCGTGCCAGGCGCATGACGTTCTTCTGGGCTTCTTCCACCTCGGTGATGCGCAGAGGGCCTTTGGCTTCCATGTCGTCGACAAACATGACGCGGGCACGCGCAGACATGTTGTCCAAGAATTTGTCTTTGACGTAATCGGGTGCGCCTTTCAAGGCCACCATCAACAGGTCGGGCTCGGCCGTGCGCATGATGGCCTGGATGCCTCGGTTGTCCACACTCACCAGGTTCTCGAAGGTGAACATGTTGTCCTGGATGCGCTGCATCAAGTCGGCATCGATCTGCGACAGACCGGCCATGATGGAGCCTTCCAGCTCGACCTTGACCGAGTTCATGATCTGGGCTGCGGCCTTGACACCACCGAAACTGGACGATTTGGACGAGGAGTTCGTGGCGAACTGCTTCATCATGATTTGCTCCAACTCTTCCATGGCTGACGGTTGCACCGTCTCCAGGCTGGCAATACGTTGGATGATTTCCGGGCGCGACTCTCCGGGCAAGAAGTTGAGCACGTCGGCCGCCACGGTGTATTCGAGCACCGACAAAATGATGGCCACCACCTGCGGGTGTTCGCCTCGGATCATTTCGGCAATCGAGCGTGCGTCCATCCACTTCAAAATTTCCAGGCCCTTGCTGCCTTGGCCCGGCATGATGCGGCTGAGCACCGAGGCCGCCTTGTCGTCACCCAGGGCACGTTTGAGCACTTTCTCAACGTAGTCGCCAGTGCCCAAACCCAGGCTGGTTTGTTTCTTCAGCAAGGTCACGAATTCGTCCAGCACGATGTTCACCGCTTCTTGGGACAAGTCCGAGACCGAGACCATCGCCGCACCCAGAGACTGGACTTCTTTGGGGTTCATGAAGCGGATGATTTCGGAGGCCTGCTGCTCACCGAGCAACAGCATCAACACCGCCGCGCGTTGGGTGCCGGTCAACTCGGCCAGTTCCCGGGCCAATTCTTCCGTCATCGGGATGGGCGCATTGCCCGCAGGCGCGGCCGCCGCGTCCTTGTCGTTCTTGGCGTCTTTGTCGTCTGGTTTAGCGGTAGCCATGTGGTTATTTCCTTGATCTGCTTCAGTTGACCTTGATCATGCCCTTGAGCACGTTGGCCACACGGCCTGAGTCTTCGGCCACCAGCATTCGGATGAGGGCCACCTTGTCGTCGTAGGTGTTGGCGGTGTCCAGCATGTCCATCGAGATGCTCGACTTCTTGGGCTTGAGCTTGGCCTTGATCTCTTGCAGGCTGTCGCCTTCGCCAATCTGAATCATGCGCATGTCGTCTTCGCTCAATTCGCCATCGCTGAGTGCGGCCTTGGCCTGTTCCTGGGTGGCGGCATTCGATTCGTAGATGTTGCGCATGATGGGGCGTACCACAATCAGCATGAACACGATGAAGCTGATGGCTACCAAGCCGCTCTTGATGGCGGTCTGCACCGCATCTTCGAGGTACCACGGAATGGTTTCCATGTTGGCAATGGGTTCAAACTTGGCCGGTACCACCGAGACGTTGTCTC
The DNA here is from genome assembly GCA_021731425.1 of Limnohabitans sp. Lineage (GTDB taxonomy): Bacteria > Pseudomonadota > Gammaproteobacteria > Burkholderiales > Burkholderiaceae_C > Limnohabitans_A. The sequence continues at coordinate 1,646 of JAKFXJ010000213.1, forward strand.
CGCGTTGGGGGTCAAAGCCCACCACACCACGCACCACCTGCAGCATTTGGTCCAGCTCTTGGGGGGAGTAGGGCACGCTGGTGGGCGCGTTGGGCACCACTGGCGCGTCTTTGGCAGGTGGTGGAGCAGGGCGCTCGTTCACGACCACCGCCACACTGACTTTCATCACACCACCGCTGGCGTTGCGCACATGGCGAACGGTACGGTCGAGTTCAAAGTTGCGGGTCGATCGGCTGCTGAGTTTGCTGCCCGATTCGCCTTGGCCTTTGTTGGCATCCACCTGGGTGTTGTTTGTGGTGGTGGGGTCGCCAGGCGGGCTGTTGGCCAGTGCGCCTGGAATGCCTTCAGCGGCACGGTTGGCAGCGCGGTCTTCGGCCAACACTTCCGAGCGGGTGCGAGGGCCTTTGTCTTTGTTGTCAAAGTCTTCCGTGGTGCTTTCAATCTGGGTGAAATCCAGCGATAAGTTCACTTGTGAGCGCACATTGGCTTCGCCCACCATCGGCGACAGGATCTGCATGATCCGGTTGCGGTAGACCTCTTCCATCTGTTGTTTGTGTTGCTCTTGCGCGGAGGTCAGGCCGAGCTTTTGTTCGGTGGCCGATTCCGTCATCAACTTGCCCACGTTGTCGACCACGGTGACATGGTCTGGGGCCAAGTAAGGCACGCTGGACGAGACCAAATGAACGATGGCCTGGACCTGCGAAGCCGACACAGCGCGGCCAGGGTAGGGGGCCAACACCACGGAGGCTTTGGGGGGCGTGCGGTCTCGCACAAAAACGCTTTGCTTGGGCGTGGCCAGATGGACACGGGCACTTTGCACGCTGCCAATTTGCATGATGCTGCGGGCCAGCTCCTGCTCCATGGCGGCATTCACTTTCACTTGCTCCATGAACTGGCTGGTCGTCATGGAGGACTGCTCTTTCAGACCATCCAGGCCGGTCGCGCCTGCCTTGGGCAAACCTTGCGAGGCCAAAAAGATGCGAGCCTCATGAAAGCGTGGGCTGGGAACGGTGAGTTGGCCGGTGGCCGGGTCGATCTTGGGGTCAAAGTTCCCGGACTTGAGCGATTCAAACGCTTTTTGCTGGTCGGCCTCTTGCAAACCGGGCATCACGGGGCGATAAGGCGTCACGTTCATCCAGGAATAGGTCAGCCCAAAAATGACCACCACGATGAGCATCACGATCAGCGGCAAAACTCGGCGGACCGAGGGTTGGTTGACCATGGTGCTGAAGGACTCGGAAAAGCCCTTGGTGCTCCAGGGGCTCAGGCCTGTGCCGGTGGCTGCACCGTTGGCTGCGGGCGTACCCGCTGCTGTGGTGGCCACCGCCGTGGAGTTGCCCCCCACGGTGGCTGGGGTGTTGTCACCGCCCGAAGGCATGGTGACCATGCCTGTGTTCATTGCTGCGCTTGCTGTAGCCATGGTTGTTCTTCTTCAGTTCGGTGGGTCAGACAGGCATGTTCAAGATGTCTTCGTAGGCCTTGAGCACTTTGTTGCGCACCTGCAAGGTGGCCTCGAAAGCCAAGGACGATTTCTGCATGCCCAGCACCACATCGGTCAGGGCGATGTCTTCGCCGCGGTCAAACGCATTGCGCATCTCCGACGATTGCACTTGCAACTGGTTGACTTGCCCCAAGGCGCCCGACACCAATTCAGAAAAACCGGTTTTGCCAGCGCCACCAGCGCCGCCGATGGCGTCCGATGTGCTGGGCAGGCCCTGCATCGGTCCCGAGGCTTGGGCCTGGTGGCTGCGCAAGGTTTGCAGCATCGACTGGATGCTTGCAGGAGAGATGGCTTTGTCGATCATGCGAGGCTCCATCAGTAGGCGTTGGCCATGCTCAGACCGTGCTCACGCAACTGGGCCAGCTTGTATCTCAAGGTGCGAGGGCTGATGCCCAGGCGTTTGGCGGCCTCGGTTTTGCTCGGCGTTGCGGCCAGCGTGGCCATGATCACTTGGTGTTCGTTCATGCGGGCTGCGCTTTGCAGGTCGGTGGCGCTGGGCGCAGCCTCTGGGGTGGGCATGGTCCAGGTGGCGTTGAATGAGCGATTGGCCATGGCTGTCCAGGTCGTGTTCTCATCAGCTGGCGCGTTTTCTGGGGTGCCAGTGCTGGTGTGCTCGCCGTGGCCGCTGTTGGCGCAAGCGTTTTGGCTCGTGTCCTCCATATTGGCAGTCCGCGACGCCACAAAGGCTTCGTGGGGCTTGCTGTGTGATGTGGCGGGGATCACGACAGCGCTTGTCAACCAATCGTCAAACATCAGGTGCGCGGGGGTCACCACATGGTCGGTGCACAGCACCATGGCGCGGCGCATCACGTTTTCCAACTCGCGCACATTGCCGGGCCAGGGGTATTGCATCAATTGGGCTTGCGCCTGTGGGTGCAGTTGCCAGGGCTTGTTGTCATGCTGCAGCAGGCATTGCATGGCCAGCGGAATGATGTCGCCAGGGCGCTCACACAGGGGCAGCAAACGCATGCGGAAGGTGGCGATGCGGTAATACAGGTCCTCGCGGAACTCGCGCTCCACAATGGCTTTCTTGAGGTCTTTGTTGGTGGCGGCCACGATGCGCACATTCAATTGGATGGTGGCTTGACCGCCCAGGCGAGTGAGCTGGCGCTCTTGCAGCACGCGCAACAATTTGCTTTGCAGGTGCATGGGCATTTCGCCAATTTCATCCAGAAACAAGGTGCCACCCTGGGCCTGCTCGAACAGGCCTTTTTGTTCGCGGTGGGCGCCAGTGAAGGCCCCTTTTTCATGGCCAAACAACATGTCTTCGATCAGGTTGTCTGGCATGGCCGCGCAGTTGAGTGCCACAAAGGGGCCGCGGGCTCGGCCCGATGCTTCGTGCAACACACGCGCCAGCACTTCTTTGCCCGAACCCGTGGGGCCCACCAGCAAGGCAGTGACGTCGGCTTGTGCGACTCTTTTGGCCAAAGCCAACAGGTGCTGACTGGCCGGATCCACAAACACCACGCTGCGCATGGGTTGAACGGTGGGGCGTGCAGGGTTGGGGCTCAGGTGGTTGTGCAGACGCAACCAAGAGGCGGGGCGCACATCGTCGCTGGCCAGCACGGCCATGGCGCCACAACGGCTCGCTTCCACGGCCAACTCCAATTCATGTCGGTCAACGCGTGCGACCACAGGCAGACTCAGGCCTGCCTCTTGCAGCAGTTGCTGCACCGCCTTCAGTCGTGTCATGTCCACACCCAGGTGCAGAACTACGATGGCAGCATCCGACGCTTGCGACAACAACATGTCCAGCGTGTGGATGGGCATCAAAGCCCAGCCGCTGTTGTGCAGGGCTTGGCTGTGCTCGGGGCTCAGCGGTGTTTCAGGGTCCAGCC
>JAKFXJ010000331.1 GCA_021731425.1 Limnohabitans sp.
TTCGACTCGGCCCCTCGGTGCTTGATGACAGTTCCGACCCGCCCGCTCGGTGTCTGCACGCGGGTGCCGACTGGAAAGTCCTCCATGTCCAGCATCCGTTTCATGGCGTGAGCCTTTCCACGGTCACGGCCAGGGCGTCCAGCTCGTCCATCTTGCGGATGGCCCAGGCGCGCTTTTGACCGTGCAGGCCCATGAGTGAACCGGTATGGCAGGACTGGCACAGGGCCACGGATGTGAACCACTGGCCTTGCTTGATTTCGTGGCAGTCGCTGGGGCCTTGCTCGTCACAGACGGAACAAGGCAGCTCTTTGACGCGCTCGATGTGGCGTTTTTCTTTGGCGGTGGGGGCTTTTTTGTTCTTCGACTGCATCAACCCCAGCCCTCAATGATCATTTCCATGAGGCGGTCGGCCGTGCCCCGGTCCATGCCGGTCAGGATGTAGCGCAGCACGCCATCAATGGCGGCCTCATAGAACAGATCGAATTTGTCCTGGTCCATGGCGTCGTAGGCGATGGACTGCGGCACCTGGACCAGCTCGCCCGTGCGCGGGTCAATCGCTGGCTCGGCGTAGCCGGTCACCAGCTTCACGGCCACCAGGGCCTTCTCGGTGGTGTCGTAGGTCTCGGAGTTTTCCGCCACCAGGTTCAGCAGGGCGAACAGCTTGCGGTGGTGCTTGCCATGACGCGGCCTGGCCCACTCCATGCGCAACCAGGTGCCCGGCTTCATGGTCTCCAGGCGGCGCTTGAACTTGAGCCAGGCGTCGTGATCGGCTTGCGTTGATCCGCGCAGGCCCTTGTCGGTCTTGATCAGCATGGCCTTCACAGCAAGCACCTCGTCAATCCGTGCATCACTTCGGCGTGACTGAGGGGCGTTTCGTCAGGGCTTGGCGGACGGACTCCAAAACGGCAGCCCGGCCAGGATTGCCCGGACAGCGCTCGATGGCCGCCAAAAGCGCTGAGGCCTGGCGCTTGTCCGGGTGCGCCGTCAGAACCAGGCGCGTGCAGCACTCCAGGCACTGCATGCGGTACGCACCACTGAGCGGCCGTTGTTTCGATGATTCGCACGCCTGGCATGTCACGCATCACCCTCTGAAACCAGGTGCATGCGCAGGGCATCACGGGCAAATCGCAGCGAAGTTGGGTTCAGCTTTTCACCGGCATCAAAGCGGCCGATGATCCGGCGAGCCCATGCCTTGTGATCCACGGTCGTGGTAGCCACGGCCTTGGCTCGGATTTCTCCCAGCTTGGACAGCTCACGCTTCAGGCGCTCGGGGTCGGCCTTGGGCTCGGGCAGTCGTGGCAGCTCAGGCGCAGGGGCGCGGCGGCACAGGTTGCGAAACTCGATCACGTTGGGGCAGCGCTCGGGCAGGTTCTCCAGTGCCCAGGCCACGGCTTGCAGGTTCTCAGCAAAGCCGGTCAGCTCATGCGTCCAGGCGCTTTTCACGTCGTTGATCGGCACGCCCTCCCATTGGCGCACCCATGCCGCGCCGTATGTCGCGCCCAGGCGTTCAAAAAGTCGATCAATTGCTTTGGTCGGCAGGCTCATGGCCAATCTCCAGGGTTGTTGCGTCAATCGTTTCCCCGGCGAATGACTCGCCTTCGGTCGGCCACTTGCGGCCGGTCATTTCCTCCCAGCGGCGGCGACGGGCTTGCTCGTCGCGCTCGGCAAAGCTCATGGCTTGCGTGGCGGTAGCTTTCCCGGCCCGGCCAAACTCCACGGCCTTGTCGCACCATGTCCGCCAGGCGGCTTGCCAATCCTTGAACGTCGTGCCCTTGGCTGCGTGGTGGTTGCGGAATTTTTCAAGCTCGGCGGCCATGGACACGCGGCGCTGCTCGGCGTAAGTCACCCCGGTTTCGTTGGGGTAAAAGTCGGCAGGCAGTTGAGTGGCGCGTTTGGCGGGCTTGGGCGCTTGCGAAGCGCTCTCCCCAACTACGTGAGTAGTTGGTATTTCTTCTCTTTTCTTTTCTTCTCTAGGTAACGCACTGCTAACGGTCTCAGCGTTACCTTGGGCGTTACCCTTTGCGTTAGCTTTGTGGTTTGCGACTCGTTTTGCGGTCAGTGCACGGCTTTTCGCGGTGTTTCCGTTGTGCCGCTCGAAGTTGGGCAGGCTGATTCCGGTCTCGTTGATGCACAACCAGCCAACTGAATGCACTGCTTCGCAGAATCCGCTAACGCCGACGATGCGATCCAGCAACGCCGTGGTAACGCCGCAAGCGTTACCGTCTGTTGTTTGCTGGTCGAACCAGCGCCAGATGCGGAACAGCTTGCCGACTGTCAGATCAGCATCGTCCCAGCCCATCCTGGCCGTGATCGCCAGCACTTCGGATTTCTCCGGCGTGCAGGCTTCCAACTTCAACCATTCGCCCGCCATGACTTAGGCGCTCTCGGTTTGCGCCTTGCGCCTTTTGCCAACCTTTGGGCGAACCACGGGGGCCTGACGTCCACGGAACCACTCAGGCCGCAGCGTGTAAAGCTGGAGCGCGCGAGTGTCTGGGAGGCTTCCGCTTTTGCGGAATTGGCTTACGGCAGCATTGGTAACGCCCAAGATGCGAGCGAGCATCGTAGGCGATCCAGCGAGATTGATGGCTTCTTCAGTGTTCATGTGCGTTAGTTTACTTTACTTCACGGCATTTGTGAAGTAGCCTACAGAATTAATCTGGCTTAATAAGTGCCATGACACTCTCAGACCGAATCCGCGAAGCCCTCACCGGCTCTGGCAAAAGCCAGGCACAGATCGCCACCGAGACCCGCAAGAGTCCCGGCGCGGTCAGTCAGTGGCTGGATGGGCGCATAAAAGGCCTGCGCGCAGACACCGCCGAAGCACTGGAGCGCGCCACTGGTTACAGGGCCGCTTGGCTTGTGACGGGCAAAGGACCCAAACTTGTCCTAGACAAAAGCAACGTATCTGCCGCCCAACTCGGCACCAAGCAGATCCCCTTACTCAGTTATGTTTCGGCTGGAGCCTGGACGGGCGCAGTAGACGCATTCCAGCCGAATGATGCACACGACTGGCTGGTGACTGACTTGGAATTGTCTGAGGGAGCTTTTGCGCTTGAAATTAAAGGGGACTCGATGCAGCCGGAATTTAAGCCCGGCGACCGCGTGATCATTGACCCGGACATCAGCCCTCAGCCGGGGGATTTTGTCGTAGCCAAAAACGGCGAAGAAGAAGCACTGTTCAAGAAATACAGGCCGCGCAGCATGGACGCCAGCGGCAATGTGATCTTTGAACTGGTACCGCTTAACGACGATTACCCCACCATGCGCTCAGATGCGGTGCCCATCCGTATCGTGGGCACAATGGTGGAGCACAGGAAGTACAGAAGGCGTTAAACATGAAGCAAAAAATCTTTTTGGCCCTGCTGATGATTTCATTTCAAGCGGCGGCGACTGACATGGAAGAATGCAACGACCAGATGCATCGCGTTTACAGAGCTGCACGGGACGCCAACAACACCATCAGTTCGTCAGACGAACTCGAACGGGCGGGTTCTGTCCTTGACGAAATTCAATCCAGAATAGACAAAGCAAGAAGTGCTTGCCAGGCAAACACGGCAAGGAGCTATTGCTCACAACTGCGCCAACTTGTCGTGCAAGGCCAGCGCAACGAAGCAAAGCAAATCTGCGCGACTCACTTTGAGCGCATGTACCCAGGCTTTTGCGGCACTTGCTTAGGCAAATAGAAGAATCAACAACGAAACAAGAACCCGCTTAGGCGGGTTTTTTTTCGTCTGAATGTCAGTGAAAACCCGGATATAACTTCATTTCTTTAGTAGGCTACTTCACTTTTAGAGTTTAGTGTGATAAAGTCCAATTCAATCGCAGTTCAGCACAAGACAACCAAGCCCTAGCGATACGAGGGCGAAGCCGACAGGAAGCAAAGGCGGGTTCAGGGGCGGTGCCCCGACGTGCAGACGCGATGAATGAAACACACAGGAGTGAACATGTCCCCTTACTTACTCGAAGACCTGTATGTGCACCTTGGCCGTCCCTTTTGGTTCTGGCCCGCCGTCATGGTTCTTTTGCTGGTCCTCTGGATCGTTGGCAGCTCGGTCTCGCCCGAGGAATTTGCAGCATGAGCACGCTGGTCGTCGGTGTCGTGTGTCTGTTCGTTGGCGCGTGCGCTGGCTTTCTGACCGCTGCCCTTTGCTGCATGGCTCGCGGGGATGACCAATGAACTGCTGCGACTACGACTGCACCCAGGGCCGTGACTGCCCTGCCCGCAAGTGTCCCCACTGCTTCGGCATCGGCTACGACGCCAGCGGTTACGCATGCACTTGCGTGACGGCCAAGGTGGCCAAAGTCGGCAAGCGCATGCACGGCCCCAAGCCGCTGCAGGGCTCGCAATGGCGCGGCCACCTTAAAGACCTGGCACGTGTTGCCCTGTTGACCATCGCCGTGATGCTGGTCAGCGGGTTGACCGTGGCACTGGTTCGCTAAATCCATCAATCAAAAGTTTTACCCCATGAATGCAATCACCAAACAAGAATCGGGCGCACTGCCCGCGCTGCAAATGACCGAGGGCGAGCTGATCGAAGTGCTGGCCACCAGCCTGTACCCCGGCGCGAGTGTCAACGCCATCAAGATGGTGCTGGGCTACTGCAAAGCCACCGGCCTGGACCCCATGCAAAAGCCCGTGCACATCGTCCCCATGTGGGACAGCAAAAGCAAGATGATGCGCGACGTGGTGATGCCAGGCATTGGCCTGTACCGCACCCAGGCCGCGCGCACCGGCTGCGCTGGCGTGACAGAACCCGAGTTTGGCCCCGACGTGACCGAAGCCATCGGCGGCCAACAGATCACTTTCCCCGCCTGGTGCCGCGTCACCGTCAAGCGCCGCTTGGCATCGGGCGAAGTCGTGGACTTCACCGCCAAGGAATTCTGGAAAGAGAACTACGCCACCAAAGGCGGGCAGGAAAAAAGCATCGCGCCAAACGCGATGTGGACCAAGCGCCCCTA
>JAKFXJ010000402.1 GCA_021731425.1 Limnohabitans sp.
GGATGATGCGCACCGGGTCTTCGCGGTAACGCGCCACCGTGTCGCCAATCATGCGCAGCACCCGCTTTTTGGCGTCCTGAATGCCGCCGTGGTAGTCCACCACGATCTGCGACTCGGGGTCGTAGTACATGGCGTTCACCGTGAAGTCGCGGCGCGTGGCGTCTTCGTCTTGTGGGCCCCAGACGTTGTCGCGCAGCACACGCCCGGACGAGTCCACCGCATGCAGCATGCCTTCGAGCTGGCGCTTGCTGGTGCGCTCATTGCCCTTGACCTGTTCTGCAGCCACATTGTCCAAGTGCGCCCGGAAGGTGGAGACCTCGATCACCTCGTTGTCGCGCCCGCGGCCGTACACCACGTGCACGATGCGAAAGCGACGCCCGATGATGAAAGCACGGCGAAACAGGCCCTTGACCTGCTCGGGCGTGGCGTTGGTCGCCACATCAAAATCTTTGGGGCGCAGGCCCAGCAGCAGGTCGCGCACCGCACCACCCACCACATAAGCCTCGAACCCGGCCTGCTGCAGCGTGCGGGTGACGTTGATGGCACGTTCGTCCACCAGGTTCGGGTCGATGCCGTGCACAGACGCAGGCACCTCGGTGCGGCGGCCAAAGTGGGGTTTGCTGCTTTTGGGCGTTTTGCCCATCAGCTTGTCGATGAATTGTTTGATCATTCTTGAAAGAGGTCGAGGATGCGCCAGCCACGCTCTGTGGCCAGTTGACGCAACCGAGCGTCAGGGTTCGTTGCCACCGGATGGTGGGCTTTTTCCAGCAGCGGCAGGTCGTTCATGGAGTCCGAATAGAACGTCATCTCTACATCACCCCAGTCCAGGCCTTTTTGTCCTAACCAGTGTGCGACCCGGGTGACTTTACCCTCGCGAAACGACGGGGTGCCCCGGATCTCGCCCGTGATCCAGCCACTGGCATCGCATTCGAGGTCGACCGCGATCAACTCGCTCACGCCGAAGGCCTGGGCGATCGGGCGGGTCACAAACTCGTTGGTGGCGGTCACGATCATGACCGTATCGCCTGCCTGCTGGTGCGATCGTACCAGCGCCAGTGCCTCAGGCGTGATGCGGGGGCGGATCACTTCGTCCATGTAGCGGGCATGCGCCTGCGCCGCTTCAACTGCACCGCGCTCACGCGCTGCGCGGGTGGCAAAGCGCACATAGTCATGAATATCCAGTGTGCCCGCCTGGTAGTGCGCATAAAACTCGTCGTTGCGCTGGCTGAACACCGCCGGGTCGGTCCAACCCATTTCGGTGGTAAACACACCCCAGGTGTGGTCAGAGTCCAGCGGCAGCAAGGTGTGGTCCAAATCGAAGAGGGCAAGTTTCATTCGTTCTCCAGCATCGCCCGCACCAAGGGAATGGTCAGGGCGCGTTGTGTTTGCAGTGCGTAGTGGTCCAAGTGGTCCAGCAGCTGCATCAGGCTGCCCAAATCACGCGAAAAGCGCTTGAGCATGTAAGACATGACCTCGTCGCTCAAAAACAGGCCCCGGGCATCAGCCTCTTGGCGCAGCACGGCGCGGCGCTCGGTCTCGCCAAGCACCTGCAGCGCGTCGATGTGGCCCCAGCCCAGGCGGCTGCGCAAATCGTCGCGCAGCTTCAGATCGGCTGGGGGCAGAGCCCCTGCGGCCAAGACCCAGCGGGGCGTGCCTGTGCGGGGCGTGAGCGCATTGACAAACCAATTGAAAGCCGTGTGCTGCTGCTCTGCGTTGTACAGGTGCACATCGTCCATCAGCACGGCCACCCAGTCGTCGTTGAAATCGGGGGGGTCCATGCTGTGGGCGTCGAGCCAGCCGACCTGAGCGCCCTGCTCTTGCAGCGCCTGGTGCACCGCATGCAACAAATGGGTTTTGCCAGAGCCGCTCTCACCCCACAGATAACTGGGCACGGGCGATCGGCTGGCCGAGGCGGTCCACAAACGCAAGTGGCTCAAGGCGGCCGCGTTGGGCCCCGCAAAAAAATTGTCCAGCGTGGGCGTCGAAGCCAGGCCGATGTCCAAAGCCATTTGCTTCATGGCTGATCGGGTCCTTGTTCCACCGCACCCGAGCCGCTTTTGCGGTAAAGATCACTTTGCAGGTATTGCGCCCGCAAACGGCGCAAACCTACCAGCAAGACCGCACTGGCAGGCAATGCAATGAGCACACCCACAAAACCCAGCACTTGGCCAAACGCCATCAAGGCCAAAATGACCGCCAGGGGGTGCAAGCCAATGCGCTCGCCCACCAATCGGGGCGTCAGCACAAAGCTTTCAATCAACTGCCCCAGGCCATACACCACGGCCACCATGAGCAAGGCTTGAGATGGCGCCAACTGCAGCAAGCCTGCCAGCAGCGCCAGAACCAGGCCCAGACCAAAACCCAGATAGGGCACAAACACAGCCAGTCCGGTGAACACGCCAATGGGCAGGGCCAGATCCAGGCCAAACAAACTCAGGCCCACCGAATAAAACACGGCCAGCGCCAGCATCACCAGCAACTGCCCACGCAGGTACTCACCCAAGACCTCGTCGCAGTCACGCATGAAGCCATCGAACCGCTCGCGCCAGGCTGGCGGCACCAACTCGATCACGCTGCTGACCAAGCGAGTCCAGTCGTACAACATGTAGAACAAGGCCACGGGCACCAGCACCGCATAACCCGCCAAGGCCAGGGCCACGCTGCCGCCGAGTTTGAGCGAGGACATGAGCGGGGCCCACCAGTCTTCGCGGTTGGCGCTCAGGTAAGTCACCAGCTGCTGTTTCAGGTCGGCCAGATCCAGCGAGACATTCAGCCCCAACTGGGCCAACAAGGGGTTGACGGCATCACTCAGGCGGTCGAACAGCAAAGGCAGTTGCTGCTGCAACAGCGGCCACTCGCGCACCAAAATCGGCACCAGCAATAAAAACAAGCCCAGCAAGGCCAACAAGGCCAGCGCCTCCACCAGCACCACCGCCAAAGCACGGGGCAAACGCCTCCCGGCCACGCCCTCGAGCCTGAGCACCAAGGGGTGCAAAACATAGGCCATGACCGCCGCAATGACAAACGGCGCCAGCACCGGGGCCAGCAGCCAGAAAACCAGCACGGCAACCAGGGCCACGCCCAGCCAGGCGGCCAGTCGGGTCATGAAAAAAGGAAGGGGGGCTTGCATGCGGTCTCTTGTTTTGCCGGGGACAGGCCCGTGCGCTCAGGGCTAACCCTTAAAATAAGCCCTGATTTTAGTCTGCCAGCCCGTTTATTGGCCCTTCTCCCCATTCACACGCCCCATTCGGGCCAACACCATGACTCAAACCCCTCTTTCCTACAAAGACGCAGGCGTCGACATCGTTGCGGGCGACGCGCTGGTCGAGCGCATCAAACCCCTGGCCAAGAAAACCATGCGAGAAGGCGTGCTGGCTGGCATCGGTGGTTTTGGCGCCTTGTTTGAAGTGCCCAAGCGCTACAAGGAAGCCGTGCTGGTGAGTGGCACCGACGGCGTGGGCACCAAACTCAAACTCGCTTTTGAATGGAACATGCACGACACCGTGGGCATCGACTTGGTGGCCATGAGCGTGAACGACGTGCTGGTGCAAGGCGCCGAGCCCCTGTTCTTTCTGGACTACTTTGCCTGCGGCAAGCTGGACGTGGACACGGCTGCGGCCGTGGTGGGCGGCATCGCCAAAGGCTGCGAGCTGTCAGGTTGTGCGCTGATCGGCGGCGAAACGGCCGAGATGCCTGGCATGTACCCCGCAGGCGAATACGACCTGGCCGGTTTTGCGGTGGGCGCGGTCGAGAAATCCAAAATCCTCACGGGCCAGAACGTCAAAGCCGGTGACGTGGTGCTGGGCCTGGCCTCCAGCGGTGTGCACTCCAATGGTTTCAGCCTGGTGCGCAAGTGCATCGAACGTGCAGGCAGCAACGCCCCCGCCACACTCGATGGCAAGCCCTTCAAGCAAGCCCTGATGGCGCCCACCCGCTTGTATGTGCTGAACGTGCTGGCCGCCTTGGCCAAGCATCCGAGCACGCCAGAGACTTCAGGCATCAAGGCCTTGGCCCACATCACTGGCGGCGGCTTGCTCGAGAACATCCCCCGCGTGCTGCCAGACGGCCTGGCCGCTCACTTGCAAAAAGGCAGCTGGCCGCAAACCGAGCTGTTTGCTTGGCTGCAAAAAACGGCAGGCATCGACGACATCGAGATGAACCGCACCTTCAACAACGGCATTGGCATGGTGGTGGTGGTGGACGCGGCCGAGGCCCAGGCCTGCGCCGCCACCTTGCGCGAGGCGGGCGAAACGGTATACACCATCGGCCGCATCGCGCCCCAAGGTGATAGGGCCCAGGTGGTGGTAGCCTGAACCTTCAGCCCTGAAGACCCTGGGCAAGCCCCAGGACTTGCGTGCAGCCGGGGGCTGTCAGAGCGCCGAGAGCTCACTCACCCGGTTGCGCAGGGCCACGGTGTCGGGCCCTGTTGGCACGGCCTCCAGGTACTGCCTCAAATCCTGCAAGGCTTCGTGCACATGCCCCAATTCGGCATGTACCAAGCCCCGGTCGCGCCGCTCAGACCAGACCTCGGGCAACAAAATGACCAAGCGGTCCTGCACCTGCAGCATGCGCGGCCAGTCTTCCTGTGAGCGGAAGATTTCTTTCAAATTGCGCAGCATGCGGGCCAACATGTCGCGCGGTGGGCAGGCTTGCAAATACAAACCCAATGGGGTTTCTCCATCGTCCAGGTCAGGTGCAGCGCTCTGGTCTGCAGGATCCCGGAAAGGGCTCAGGCGCTCGGACAAACTGTCCAGCCCCAAGGACTCACCCGTGAGTGGATCCAGCACCACCAAGCCCCCTTCAAGTGCCACTTTGACCAAAAAGTGGCCGGGGAAAGAAATGCCCTGGGCGTTGAGCTCCAGCGCTCGGGCCAGCTCCAGCCAAATCACCGCCAAAGAAATCGGAATGCCTCGGCGCGTGCGCAGCACCTCGAAGATGTAGCTGTTCTCCGGGGCGTA
>JAKFXJ010000166.1 GCA_021731425.1 Limnohabitans sp.
TGCCAAAGCCGATCAGGTCGGGTGCCACCACACGGTGCCCCGCCGCCAGCCAGACCGGGATCATCTTGCGGTAAAGGTAACTCCAAGCCGGGTTCCCGTGTAGGCACAGCCAGGTCAGTGGCGCATTCGCATCACCCTCGTCCAAATGGTGCATGCGCAGGCCCGCGATGCTGGGCAGGTCGTTCACGTAATGCGGCTGCCAGGGGTAATCTGGCAAATCGGTAAACGCCTCATCGGGTGTGCGCAGGGCGTCATCTCTGAGTGGTTGTGGGTTCATTCTTTTGGGCCTGAAAAAATCCTTGAGCAGCTGACCACATTCATCAGCTAATACACCGCCTGTCACTTGGGTCTGGTGGTTCAGTTGTGTGTTGCCAAACAAGTTCAGAACCGAGCCTGCCACGCCAGTGCGTGGGTCGGAAGCACCAAACACCACCCGGTCCACCCTAGCGTGCAGCATGGCGCCGCTGCACATGGCGCAAGGTTCTAAGGTCACATACATCGTGCAGCCGTCGAGACGGTAATTGCCCAAGATGCGAGCCGCTTCACGCAAGGCCACCACCTCGGCATGTGCCGTCGGGTCGTTGCTGGAAATCGGGGCATTGCGACCTGTGGCAATGACTTGCCCGTTCTTAACGACCACTGCGCCAACGGGCACCTCTCCCGCTGCAGCAGCCAGAGCGGCTTGAGCCAGAGCCAGGCGCATGCCTTGCTCATCGGTAAATGGCGGGCTTTGCGGATCCTGTGCAACGTCACTTGCGTCCTTGCTCATGGCACAAAACCCAGCTCTTTCATCCACCGGGCCAGCGCCTGGGCGTGCTCCGAGCCCTGCGCATAGGCCGTATGCATGGCCACATGGGCTTCGGGGCGGTGTTGGTTGAGCTTCACGGCACATTGCAGATCAACGATCTGCATCTCGAAGGCAACAATCGCGTTGAGCATCGCCCCCGTGTACTGTTCAGGCCATTCTCGCCACTGCTGGGCATAGCTGGGTTCATGGTCGGCGATCAGGCACTTGAGCAAACGGTCGCGGTCTTCGTGCGGGTCGATGATGCGCGTGAGCACCTTGGCCTGCACTGCCAAATAAGACCAGGTTGGCACGCGTTGCTTATCGGTGTAAACACCCGGGGACATGTAGGCATGAGGCCCCATGAAACTCACTAAAGCCTTTGGCTGCGTGGCCAACAACTGGGCCTGCGGATTGGCGCGAGCGCAGTGCCCCAGCAAAACGCCATGTTCAGACTTCAGGTCATCCGCCCACAACGAATCCGCTTGCCAATGCATCGGAATGTGACTCAGGACCGGAAACCCATCGGCCCCGGTCGTCACGATGGACGCCAAAGGGTGCTTGCGCATGATGCATTGCGCAATAGCGGGATCGGTGTGCTGAAATTTTTTTGGCAGGTACATGGTGCCGTGAGATTACCAAAAGTCAGGGCATCCATCGCGCAGCTCAAGGCCGAACGGGCTCCAAGCGCATCAAGGCGCCTTCGGAGCCATCGCTCAGCAGGTAAACCAAACCATCAGGCCCCATGCGAACATCGCGGATGCGACCTGCACGGCCTTGCAGCAAACGCTCTTCACGCAGAACTTTTTCACCATCGAGCACCAGCCTCACCAGCAGTTGTCCGCGCAAGGCCCCCACCAACAAATCGCCTTGCCATTGAGGAAACTGCGAGCCACTGACAAACGCCATGCCCGAAGGCGCAATCGAAGGCACCCACTTGTACAAGGGTTGCACCATGCCGGGCTTGGCCTGGCCCTCACCAATGCGGGTGCCTAAACCATAATTCACACCGTATGTGATCACGGGCCAGCCGTAATTGAGGCCCGGGCGCATCACATTGACCTCGTCGCCGCCTTGCGGCCCGTGCTCGTGCGTCCACAGTTCTCCGGTTTGGGGGTGCAGGGCCGCGCCTTGCATGTTCCGGTTGCCCAAGGTCCATTTTTCAGGCAAGGCCCCGGCTCGGTTGACAAATGGGTTGTCGGCAGGCACGCGGCCATCGTCGTGCAAACGGATCACCGAACCGGCATGGTCATCCAGCTTTTGAGCGCGGTCTTTGTCACCTCGATCCCCCAAGGAGAGGTAAAGCATCCCGGCTTTGTCAAAAACGATGCGCCCACCAAAATGCTGGCTTGAACGGGTTTTGGGCAACATGCTGAAAAGAACCTGAACCGACGTCATGCGCTGGCCTTGGAGCTTGCCCCGGGCCAAAGCCGTCCCCCAACCGTCTGGACCAGGCGCGTTGTAAGCCCAATAAATCCAGCCGTTTTGAGCGTATTGGGGATGGAGCACCACATCAAACAAACCGCCCTGCCCACGCTCTACGGATTCAGGCAAACCTTCGATGGGTTTGGGATCTAATCGAAAATCTGAACCCACCAAACGCAAACGCCCTGCCCGTTCGGTCACCAGCATGCGCCCATCAGGCAAAAAAGCCACTGACCAAGGGTTATCTAGCCCGGTCACCAAAGTGGCCAGACGGAAAGTGTGCTTTTCGGAGGTGATGACCGAGGACCTGTCTTGAGCCGACAAGGGCGTCAAAGCCGTCATGCTCAAGAGCAGGAGGTTAAGGCCTCGAAAAACTTGAACTTTCACGGTCAACCTCCAGTCAGGGCTTTAGGGGGTTATTCCCACTCAATCGTCGCCGGTGGCTTGGAACTCACATCGTATGTGACTCGGTTGATGCCACGCACCTCGTTGATGATGCGCCCCGAGACTTTCTTGAGCAGCGCATAAGGCAGCTCAGCCCAGTCGGCGGTCATGAAGTCGCTGGTCTGCACGGCACGCAGCGCCACCACGTAGTCGTAAGTGCGGCCGTCGCCCATCACGCCCACACTTTTCACGGGCAGGAACACGGTGAAGGCTTGGCTGGTCAGGTCGTACCAGATCTTGCCAGTTTCGTCCGTGAAGTTGCGCAACTCTTCAATGAAGATCGCGTCCGCACGGCGCAGCAGGTCGGCGTATTCTTTTTTGACCTCGCCCAAAATGCGCACTCCCAAACCCGGGCCTGGGAAGGGGTGGCGGTAGACCATTTCGCGGGGCAAGCCCAGCGCTACGCCCAGTTCACGCACTTCGTCTTTAAACAGTTCGCGCAGCGGCTCCAGAAGTTTCAGGCCCAACTGCTCAGGCAAGCCGCCCACGTTGTGGTGGCTCTTGATGGTGACGGCTTTTTTGCTCTTGGCGCCGCCGGACTCAATCACGTCGGGGTAAATCGTGCCTTGGGCCAGGAACGTCGCTCCCTTGTGGCCTCCATCTCCTGCCTTGAGTTTGGCGGCCTGTTCCTTGAACACATCGACAAACAAGCCGCCAATGATCTTGCGCTTGGCTTCGGGCTCGCTCACGCCTGCCAGCTTGCCCAAGAACAAGTCGCTGGCGTCTACACGAATGACTTTCGCGTGCAATTTGCCCACGAACATCTCCATGACCATGTCGCCTTCATTGAGGCGCAGAAGGCCGTGATCCACAAACACGCAGGTCAACTTGTCGCCAATGGTGCGGTGGATCAACGCAGCCGCCACGGAGGAATCCACGCCGCCCGACAAGCCAAGGATGACTTCTTCGTCACCCACCTGCTCGCGGATTTTGGCCACGGCTTCTTCGATGTAGTCGCCCATGATCCAGTCTTGGCGGGCTTTGCATATGTCCAACACGAAACGGTTGAGCAGCGCCTGGCCCTGCACGGTGTGTGTGACTTCGGGGTGGAATTGCACCGCATAGAAATGGCGCAATTCATCGGCCATGCCTGCAATCGGGCAAGCCGGGGTCGAGGCCATGACTTTGAAGCCTGCGGGCATTTGGGTGACCTTGTCGCCATGGCTCATCCAGACCTTGAGCATGCCGTGGCCTTCGGGGGTGGCGAAGTCTTCGATGCCCTTGAGCAGTTCAGTATGGCCATGGGCGCGGACTTCGGCGTAACCGAATTCGCGTGTCGTGCCCGCCTCCACTTTGCCGCCCAGCTGCTGCGCCATGGTTTGCATGCCATAGCAGATGCCGAGGACTGGGATGCCCAACTCAAAGACGGCATCCGGTGCACGGTCATCCACCTCGTAGACGCTGGCGTGTGAGCCAGACAGGATGATGCCTTTGAGGTTGCCGTCCTTGGCATACTCGCGTACCCAGTCACTGCTGACGTCGCAGGGGTGCACTTCGCAAAACACGTGCGCTTCACGCACGCGGCGGGCAATCAGCTGGGTCACTTGCGAGCCGAAGTCGAGGATCAGGATTTTGGAGTGCTGCATAGCAGGCGCCGTTCTAAAGAAATGAAAAGGCGTCTGGGGTGCAGACGCCTTGGTGATCTAACTAAGATTTTACTCAGCCCGGTAGTTCGGCGCTTCTTTGGTGATCTGCACATCGTGCACATGGCTTTCACGGATGCCCGCTGCGGTGATTTCCACAAACTGCGATTCGTTGTGCATGGCCTCGATCGTCGCGCAGCCGCAGTAACCCATGCTGGCCCTCAAACCGCCCGCCATTTGGTAGATGATGGAGACGACCGAGCCTTTGTAAGGCACGCGGCCTTCAATTCCTTCGGGCACCAGTTTGTCGGCATTGGGGTTGCCAGTGCTCGACTCTTGAAAGTAACGGTCGGCGCTGCCTTGCTGCATGGCGCCAATCGAGCCCATGCCGCGGTAGCTCTTATAGCTTCGGCCCTGGAACAACACGATTTCGCCAGGCGCTTCTTCGGTGCCCGCGAACATGCCGCCCATCATCACGGTGCCCGCGCCTGCGGCAATCGCTTTGGCGATGTCGCCGCTGTAGCGGATACCACCGTCGGCAATCAGGGGAACTCCTGTGCCTTTGAGGGCCGTGGCCACAGAGTCGACCGCCATGATTTGCGGAACGCCCACACCTGCCACGATGCGGGTGGTGCAAATGGAGCCGGGTCCAATGCCCACTTTGACCGCGTCGGCACCGGCTTCCACCAGGGCC
>JAKFXJ010000338.1 GCA_021731425.1 Limnohabitans sp.
TTGGCAGAGCGCGAGCAGGCTGCGGCGGTGCGCATCAAGCCGCGGCTGTCGGGGGTGCTTGAGAAATACGCCAAGCTGGTTTCGGCAGCCCGGTTGGGGGCGGTCACGCACAGTGGCCCAGGTCAGGTGGAGTGATTTTGAAGCAGCTTGGGTGATTCGAATTTTCGGTCTAAAATGCGAACGATCGTGCTTTTTTGAGAAATGTGCGGTGCCTTGATGGCGGTTTTGATGCACAATTGACGTTTACGTAACGTCAACGACATCATGGCGTTTGAAGGTGCTTGGGTTTTGATATCAATGGAGAAGCTTTCATGAAAATTCTCGTTCCCGTCAAGCGGGTGGTGGACTACAACGTCAAGGTCCGTGTCAAGTCCGATGGTTCGGGTGTGGACATCGCCAACGTCAAGATGAGCATGAACCCTTTTGACGAGATCGCCGTCGAAGAAGCCGTGCGCCTGAAAGAAAAAGGTTTGGCCACAGAAGTCATCGCAGTGTCTTGTGGCGTGGCCCAGTGCCAGGAAACCCTTCGCACCGCCATGGCCATCGGTGCCGACCGCGGCATTTTGGTCGAGACCCCAGCGGACTTGGACTTGCAGCCTCTGGCCGTGGCCAAGCTGCTCAAGGCTTTGGTGGACAAAGAGCAACCGGGTCTGATCATCTTGGGCAAACAAGCCATTGACGACGACTGCAACCAGACCGGCCAGATGCTGGCGGCCTTGGCCGATTTGCCTCAAGCCACGTTCGCTTCAAAGGTCGAAATCGTGGACGGCAAGGCTCACGTCACCCGCGAGATCGATGGTGGCCTGGAGGTGCTGAGCGTCAGCCTGCCAGCGGTCGTGACCACCGATTTGCGCCTGAACGAGCCGCGTTACGTGACGTTGCCCAACATCATGAAAGCCAAGAAAAAGCAGCTCGACACCTATAAGCCAGAAGACTTGGGCGTGGATGTGGTCCCCCGCATCAAGACCCTGAAAGTGGCAGAGCCTGCCAAGCGCAGCGCCGGCATCAAGGTGCCCGATGTGGCCACGCTGGTGGACAAGCTCAAAAACGTGGCCAAAGTGATCTAAGGACTGAACAACATGACTTCACTCGTTATTGCCGAACACGACAACGCCTCCATCAAAGGCGCCACCTTGAACACCGTCACGGCCGCAGCCGCGTGTGGTGGTGATGTGCATGTGCTGGTGGCAGGTCACAACGCCGCCGCCGCTGCGCAAGCTGCCGCCCAAATCGCAGGTGTTTCCAAAGTGATCCACGCCGACAGCGAAGCGCTGGCACATGGCCTGGCCGAAAACGTCGCAGCCCAAGTGCTGGCCATCGCCGCCAACTACAGCCACATCCTGTTTCCCGCAACCGCCGCAGGCAAAAACGTGGCCCCCCGCGTGGCCGCCAAGTTGGATGTGGGCCAAATCAGCGATGTGACGCAAGTGTTTTCTGCCGACACCTTTGAGCGTCCCATCTACGCGGGCAACGCCATGGCCACGGTTCAAAGCACAGACGGCACCAAAGTCATCACGGTGCGCACCACCGGCTTTGACGCCGCAGCCGCTTCTGGTGGCAGCGCCGCAGTGGAAAGTGCTGCAGCGCAAGCCGACAACGGCAAGAGCTGCTTCAAGGGCAGCGAAATTGCCAAGAACGACCGCCCCGAGTTGACCGCTGCCAAGATCATCGTCTCAGGTGGCCGCGCATTGGGCAGCTCGGAGAAATTCAACGAAGTGATGACGCCCTTGGCCGACAAGCTGGGCGCCGCCATCGGTGCCAGCCGCGCAGCGGTCGACGCCGGTTATGCCGCCAACGACCTGCAAGTGGGCCAGACCGGCAAGATCGTGGCACCTCAGCTGTATGTCGCTTGCGGCATCTCGGGCGCGATCCAGCACTTGGCAGGCATGAAGGATTCCAAGGTGATCGTGGCGATCAACAAGGACCCTGAAGCGCCGATCTTCAGCGTGGCGGACTTTGGCCTTGAAGCCGATTTGTTTGCCGCCGTGCCTGAATTGACCAACGCACTGTGATGATTTGACGAAATCAAAAAAGGCCTCCGAGAGAGGTCTTTTTTGTACCTGACCCCCATCTCCTCTGACCATGAACGGAATCAAGACATGAGTTACATCGCCCCCCTCAAGGACATGCTTTTCAACATTGAGCATCTGGCCCGCATTGACCAGATCGCGCAGATTCCCGGCTTTGAAGATGCGGGCTTGGAAACCGCGCAAGCGGTGCTCGAAGAGTGCGCCAAGCTCAACCAAGACGTGATCTCGCCCTTGAACTGGGAAGGCGACAAAAACCCGTCCTTTCATAACGGCTCTGGCGTGACCACCACGCCCGGCTTCAAAGAGGCTTACCAGCAGTACGCCCAAGGCGGCTGGCAAGGCCTGCAGCACCCGGCCGACTTTGGCGGTCAAGGCCTGCCCAAAACCATTGGCGCAGCTTGCGGCGAAATGCTCAACTCGGCCAACATGGCTTTTGCGCTGTGCCCCTTGCTCACCGACGGTGCGATCGAAGCTTTGCTGACCGCAGGTTCGGACGAACTCAAAGCCACCTATTTGGAAAAGCTGATCTCCGGCCAGTGGACCGGCACCATGAACCTGACCGAGCCACAAGCGGGATCAGACTTGGCCGCTGTGCGCACCCGCGCCGAGCCTCAGCCCGATGGCACCTACAAAATCTTCGGCACCAAGATCTACATCACCTACGGTGAGCACGACATGGCCGAAAACATCGTGCACCTGGTGCTGGCCCGTGTGGTGGGCGCACCCGAAGGCGTCAAAGGCATCAGCCTGTTCGTGGTGCCCAAATTCATGGTCAAGGCCGATGGCGCCTTGGGCGATCGCAACGATGTGCAATGCGTGAGCATCGAGCACAAGATGGGCATCAAGGCCAGCCCCACGGCCGTGCTGCAGTTCGGCGACAACGGCGGCGGTGTGGGCTTCTTGGTCGGTCAGGAAAACCGTGGCCTCGAATACATGTTCATCATGATGAACGCGGCCCGTTATGCGGTGGGTGTGCAGGGCATCGCGATTGCCGAGCGCTCTTACCAGCGTGCTGTGCAGTACGCCCGCGACCGCGTGCAAAGCCGCCCAGTGGACGGCAGCTTGCCCGCTGCTGGTCCCATCATTCACCACCCTGATGTGCGCCGCATGCTGATGACCATGCGCGCCTACACCGAAGGCTGCCGTGCCATGGCCGCCACGGCTGCAGCCGCCTACGATGCCTCGCACCACCACCCCGATGCCGAGGTGCGCAAGCAAAACGCTGCGTTTTATGAATTCATGGTGCCGCTGGTCAAGGGCTACAGCACCGAGATGAGCCTGGAAGTCACCAGCCTTGGTGTGCAGGTGCACGGCGGCATGGGCTTCATCGAAGAAACCGGTGCAGCGCAGTACTACCGCGACGCCAAGATCCTGACCATTTACGAAGGCACGACCGCCATCCAAGCCAACGACCTGGTGGGCCGCAAGACCGCCCGTGACGGTGGGCAAACCGCCAAAGCACTGGCTGCGCAAGTGGCCCAGACCGAAAGCGAACTCGCCGCTTCTGGCAACGCCGATGCGCAGGCCGTGGCCCGTCGCCTCAAAGCCGCCCGCGAAGCCTTTGTGGACGTGGTCGAGTTTGTGGCGGGAAACACCAAGGCCCACCCCAATGACGTGTTTGCAGGCAGCGTGCCTTACCTCATGCTGGCCGGTAACCTGATGGCGGGCTGGCAAATGGGCCGCGCCTTGTTGGTGGCCCTCACACCCGAGGCGCAAGCGCAAGACGCTGCTTTCATGGCGGCCAAAGTCACCACTGCGCGTTTTTATGCCGACCACATCCTGTCCAAAGCCCCCGGCATCCGCGACAGCATCGTGGAAGGCGCGGGCAGCGTGACCGCCATGGCGCTCGACGCATTCTGATTTCGATTTCAAAAATAATCTTTAGGAGACAACATGTCCAAGCTGCCCTCTGTTCTGGCCAACCTGCCATTTCCCGCCATCGCCTCGCCCCTGTTCATCATCAGCAACCCCAAGCTGGTGATTGAGCAGTGCAAGGCCGGCATCGTGGGCTCCATGCCAGCTTTGAACGCCCGTCCTGCTGCGCAACTCGAAGAGTGGTTGATCGAAATCACCGAAACCCTGGCGGCCTACAACAAGGCCAATCCTGACAAACCCGCCGCGCCCTTTGCCATCAACCAAATCGTGCACAAGAGCAACGACCGTCTTGAGCACGACATGGCCATGTGCGTGAAGTACAAAGTGCCGATCATCATCACCTCGCTGGGCGCCCGTGAAGAGATCAACGCAGCCGCGCACAGCTACGGCGGCGTGGTGCTGCACGACATCATCAACAACAAGCACGCGCACAAAGCGATTGAAAAAGGCGCAGATGGCCTGATCGCAGTGGCTGCAGGTGCTGGTGGCCATGCGGGCGTTAAGAGCCCGTTTGCCTTGATTCAGGAAATCCGCCAGTGGTTTGATGGCCCCGTGGCCTTGTCCGGATCGATTGCCACGGGTGATGCGATTTTGGCGGCCCAGGCCATGGGCGCGGACTTCGCCTACATCGGCTCTGCTTTCATCGCCACACTCGAAGCGCGTGCGGCCGAGGAATACAAACAAGCCATTGTGGACAGCAACTCCGACGACATCGTTTACAGCAACCTGTTCACAGGTGTGCACGGCAACTACCTGGCTCCGTCGATCCGCGCAGCAGGTTTGGACCCCGAGAACCTGCCCGAGTCTGACCCCAGCAAGATGAACTTTGGCGGTGACGCCAAAAAGGCCTGGAAAGACATCTGGGGCTGCGGTCAGGGCATTGGCGCGATCCAGTCGGTGCAAAGCACGGCCGATCTGGTGGCCCAGTTCAAGGCCCAGTACCAAGCGGCCCGCGCCCGCCTGGCCCTGTGATGGCAACTGCCTGAGCGGCCCTTGATCCACACAATACAGCGCACTT
>JAKFXJ010000188.1 GCA_021731425.1 Limnohabitans sp.
AGCGAAGGCCAGGACGTGGACCTGCAGCTCGACCGCTGCATCGCCGACGCACCCGATTTGGTCGTTTGCGGCCTTGGATTGGCCAACCCCTTGGAAGCGCAAGGCATCACCACCAAGTGGGCCATCGAGTTGGTCTTCACCCCCATTCAAGGCTACGAACAAGCGGCCGATTTGGCCGGTCTGTTCAGCCGCCCCCTCAAACGCCGCCTGAAGCTGGCGGCATAAGGCGCAGGAACACCCCATGCAACTGACGCTCTGGACTTACGAAGGACCGCCCCATGTGGGCGCGATGCGGGTGGCCACGGCCATGACGGATGTGCACTACGTGCTGCACGCCCCCCAAGGCGACACCTACGCCGACCTGCTGTTCACCATGATCGAGCGCCTGCCGCGCCGCCCGCCCGTCACTTACACCACCTTCCAGGCGCGTGATCTCGGAGGCGACACCGCCGAACTCTTCAAAGACGCTGCACGCCAAGCCATGGCGCGCTTCAACCCTGCTGCCATGTTGGTGGGCTCGTCCTGCACGGCCGAGCTGATCCAGGACGACCCAGGCGGTTTGGCTCAAGCCCTGAAGCTGACTATTCCCGTCGTGGCCCTGGAGCTGCCTTCGTACCAGCGCAAAGAAAACTGGGGCGCGAGCGAAACTTTTTACCAACTGTGCCGCCACCTGGTGCACAAGCCCGCTGATGACACTGCCAAGGCAGCCAAGGCACGGCCCACTTGCAACATCTTGGGCCCCAGCGCCCTGGGTTTTCGCCACCGTGACGACGTCAAGGAAATCACCCAGCTGCTGAACCAACTCGGTGTGGACGTGGCTGTGGTCGCGCCTTTGAGCGCCAGCGTGGCCGATGTGCAAAAGCTGGCCGAGGCCGACTTCAACGTGGTGCTCTACCCCGAAATTGGCCTGGCCGCCGCGCAGTGGCTGCAGCGCCAGTTTGACCAGCCTTACACCAAGACCGTGCCCCTGGGCAGCCACGCCACACGCGACTTCATCGCCGAAGTCTGCACGCTGACTGGCCTGCCCCAGCCCGCGCAAGACCCCAGCAACGCACACGCCCACTGGTACGCCAAGTCGGTCGACTCGACCTACCTCACCGGCAAGCGGGTCTACATTTTTGGCGACGCCACGCACGTGGTGGCCGCCGCCCGCATCGCCAGCCAAGAGATGGGTTTTGAGGTGGTGGGCATGGGCACATACAGCCGCGAATTTGCCCGCGAAGTGCGTGACTGTGCCAAGCGCTACGGCGTCGAAGCACTGATCACCGACGACTACTTGGAAGTCGAAGACCAGATCCAAGCCCTGCAGCCCGAACTGATTTTGGGCACACAAATGGAGCGCCACATCGCCAAGCGCCAGGGCATCCCCTGCGCGGTGATTTCGGCCCCGGTGCATGTGCAGGACTTCCCCGCCCGGTATGCACCGCAAATGGGTTTTGAAGGCGCCAACGTGCTCTTCGACACCTGGGTGCACCCGCTGATGATGGGCCTGGAAGAACACCTGATCGGCATGTTCCGTGAGGACTTCGAGTTCCACGCCGGGGCTGCGCCCTCGCATTTGGGCAGCACGCGGCCTGCGGCAGAAAACGTGGCTCCAGCTGCGCCCGCGCATGTGGCTGCACCGGTTGCATCATCTGTGGCAACCCCCGTTGAGGCAGCTGTTTTAGCAACGGCACCCAACCGCACCGATACCCTGACAACAAACAGCGTTCAAAAGGTCGCTGTCCCCGCCCAAGCCGCTTCGAACCAGGCCACCTGGAGCCCCGAGGCCGAAAAGGAGCTGGGCAAGATCCCGTTCTTTGTGCGGGGTAAAGCGCGCCGCAACACCGAGCGATTTGCCCAAGACCAGGGCGTGGCGACCATCACCGTGGAGACGCTCTACGATGCCAAAGCCCACTTCAGCCGGTAAACAGGCCTCTTCCAACACACCACGCATGAGCGTGGTGCTGTTGACCATGGACAGCCACCTGGCCAGCGCTGCCGAGAGCGCGGCCGAACGCTTGGCGCGCGACCTGCCCGGCCTGCACCTGCAAACCCACAGCGCTTCGGCTTGGCGCGACAGCGACAAGGCCCTGGCCGCGTGCTTGGCCGCCGTGGCGCAAGCCGATCTGGTCATCGTCACCATGCTCTTCATGGAAGACCATTTTCTGCCGGTGTTGGACGCCCTGCAGGCACGCCGCGACCATTGCGACGCCATGGTCTGCATCATGTCGGCCCCGCAAGTCACGCAGCTCACCCGCATGGGCAAGCTGGTCATGGGCCGCGAATCGAGTGGCCTCATGGCCTTGCTCAAAAAGCTGCGCCCCAGCGCAAAAAACAAAGACACCGGCTCTGACACTGGCGCGCCGTCCAGCGCCGGGGCCAAGCAAATGGCCATGCTGCGCCGCCTGCCCAAGCTGCTGCGCTTCATCCCCGGCACCGCGCAAGACCTGCGCCTGTTCTTCTTGACCATGCGCTACTGGTTGGCGGGCTCGGAACACAACATCGAGCACCTGGTCAAAACCCTGGTGCACCGCTACGCCCAAGGCCCACGCGAGCCGCTGCGCGCCCTGGCCCAGGCCGAAGACCCGATCGAATATCCCGAGGTGGGCCTGTACCACCCACAGATGAAAAACCGCATCAGCGAACAGCTGAGCGATTTGCCCGGCCATGGCCGCAAAGACCAGCCCGCCGTAGGCTTGCTGCTGCTGCGCTCGTATTTGCTGGCCGGCAACACCGCGCATTACGACGCGGTCATCGAATCGCTGCAAGCGCGCGGCCTGCGTGTCATCCCCGCCTTTGCCAGTGGCCTAGACGCCCGCCCGGCCATGGACCGTTTCTTCAAGCAAGGCACAGGCTCCAAAATCCAGTCCTTGGTCTCGCTCACCGGTTTCTCCTTGGTCGGTGGCCCGGCTTACAACGACGCCAGCGCCGCCGAAGTGGCCCTGAGCGAACTCGATGTGCCCTACATTGCCGCACACCCGCTGGAGTTCCAATCGATTGAGCAATGGGGCGACTCGACCCGTGGCCTGCTGCCGGTGGAAAACACCATCATGGTGGCCATCCCCGAACTCGACGGCTCGATCTTGCCCATGGTCTACGGCGGCCGCCCTGGCCCCGCCGGGCAAACCTGCCACGGCTGCGACAAGCGCTGCACCTTCCCCAGCGGCCCCCGCAGCCAAGACATGTTCACCTGCAGCGAGCGCACTGAGATGCTCACCGCCCGCGTGGAACGCCTGGTGCGCCTGCGCGACAAGCCACGCGCCGACCGCAAACTGGCCATCGTGCTGTTCAACTTCCCGCCCAACGCGGGCAGCGTGGGGACGGCCGCTTACCTGTCGGTGTTCCAGTCGCTGTTCAACACCTTGCAACGCTTGTCGCTCGAGGGCTACCAAGTCACATTGCCCGACAGCGTGGACGACCTGCGCAACCGATTACTGCAAGGCAACGCCAGTCAATACGGAACGCAGGCCAATGTGCTGCACGCCATCGACACCAGCCACCACGTACAAAACGAGCGCTGGTTGAACGAGATCGAAGCGCAGTGGGGCCCCGCCCCCGGCAAACATTTGACCAATGGCCAATCGATCTTTGTGCTGGGCGCAGACTTTGGCCAAGTGGTGGTCACGGTGCAACCGGGCTTTGGCTACGAAGGCGACCCGATGCGCCTGCTGTTTGAGACCGGCTGCGCCCCTACCCACGCCTTCAGCGCCTTTTACCGCTACCTGCGCGAGGACTACGCGGCCGACGCGGTGCTGCACTTTGGCACGCACGGCGCGCTCGAATTCATGCCCGGCAAACAAACCGGTCTGTCGGCCCAGTGCTGGCCCGACCGCCTGATCGGTGCGCTGCCCAACATCTACCTCTACGCCGCCAACAACCCGTCCGAAGGCGCGTTGGCTAAACGCCGGGGCGCAGCCACGCTGGTGAGTTACCTCACACCCTCGCTCACGCACTCGGGCCTTTACAAAGAACTGGTGAGCCTGCAGCAATCCATTGAGCGTTGGCAGCAAATGGGCCCTGACCAAGCCCAGGACCGCGAGAGCCTCACGATGCTGATCCGCGAACAAGCGCAAAGCATCGACCTGTCCGTTCCAGCCCATCAGGCTGCAGACCCCACCGCCTGGATCGAGCAACTGCAAAACCAATTGCTCGAACTCGAATACGCCCTCATCCCTGAAGGCCTGCACGTCATGGGCCAGGCCCCCACCCGCGAGCAGCGCTTGGGCACCCTCAAAGTCATGGCCGACGCCATGGGTTTGACCGGCGCTCAAAATGCCAGCTTGATGGAAGCCTTGGTGGACGGCGCGAGCGAAGCGCAACTGAACGCACAGTTCAGCACCGACTTGCCCGCTGGCGACAAAGCCCAAGCCGAGACCCTGCGCCAGCTGGTGCGCAGCAACCGCCTGCTGGGCGAAGACCACGAAATGCAAGGCCTGATGCGGGCTCTGGACGGCCGCTATTTGCAACCGGCCCCTGGCGGTGACCTGATCCGCAACGCCAACGTGCTGCCCACCGGGCGCAACCTGCACGGCCTCGACCCCTTCCGCATGCCCTCGGCCTTTGCCGTGCGCGATGGCATGCGCCAGGCCGACAAACTGCTGGCCCGTTACCAGCAAGACCACCAGGCCCTGCCCGAGACCGTGGCCATGGTGCTGTGGGGCACCGACAACCTCAAGACCGAAGGCAGCCCTATGGCGCAAGCCCTGGCCTTGATGGGCGCAGCCCCGCGCTTTGACAGCTACGGCCGCTTGGCTGGCGCGCAGCTGATTCCTTTGGCCGAGTTGGGCCGCCCGCGCATCGACGTGGTCATCACCTTGTCGGGCATCTTCCGCGACCTGCTGCCCATGCAAATCCGCTTGCTGGCCGAGGCCGCGTTTTTGGCCGCCAGCGCCGACGAACCGCTTGAGCAAAACTTTGTGCGCCAACATGCCTT
>JAKFXJ010000295.1 GCA_021731425.1 Limnohabitans sp.
CGCCCCCGGTCATGCCGCCCCGTTCGCGCAGAGAGTGGCTTTTGTGCAATCCATGCTGGCGCAAGCGCAGCAGCCCTGGCTGATCCCCGTGGTGCAGCGCGAGGTGAAAGACGCCCGCGCTTTGCAGGCCTTGTTGCAGGAGACGGTGCGCCAGGGCGGCGAGGGCTTGATGCTGCACCGGGCCGATGCCCTGTGGCAGCCGGGCCGCACGGATGCACTGTTCAAGTTGAAACCCGAGTTGGACGAAGAGGGTCTGGTGGTGGGCCACCAACCCGGCAAGGGGCGTTTGCTGGGCATGACCGGGGCATTGCTGGTGCAAATGCCCTCGGGCCAGCGCTTTGCTCTGGGTTCTGGCCTGAGCGATGCCCAGCGCCGCAACCCGCCGCCCGTGGGTGCGTGGGTCACTTACCGCTACCGCGATCGCACGCCTTCGGGCTTGCCACGTTTTGCGTCTTTTTTGCGGGTGCGTGAGGCGGAGTGAGCCATCAAGGTTATTTGGAACCGCTAGAAACTTGCAACCTTTATTTAATGTGCATACAATAAAATGGCACAGATTGGATTTGATTCAGCCAAAAACGCCACCAATATTACGAGCCGTGGTTTGTCGTTTGAGCTCGTTGAGCAGATGGAATGGGCCACTGCGCTGATTCAAGAAGACACCCGCAAAGCGTATGGAGAGCGGCGATTTCAGGTGCTGGGTTTCATCGGGGAGCGCTTGCACGCCGTGGTCTTCACGCCGCGCGAAGGCAAAGTGCATGTCATCAGCCTGCGCAAGGCCAATTCGAGAGAGGTCAAGAGATATGCCAAAACGCCCAAATCCAGAACAGATTGATTCCGACAACCCGGAATGGACGGATGCAGACTTTGCCCGTGCCCGCCCCGCATCAGAGGTCTTGCCCGAGTTGTTTGGAACCCAGGCCGCACAGACAATGCTCAAGCCACGCGGGCGACCACGCTCTGAGGTCGTCAAAGAACGCATCACCATCCGCTTGGATGCCGATGTACTCGAAGCCTTCCGCTCCACCGGCAAGGGCTGGCAGACCCGAATGAATGACGCCATGCGTGACTGGGTACGAGCCCACTCCCCGGTGTAGGTCGCAGACAAACCCACAGGAAGTTTTGCACAACAAAAAAGGCCCCTCTTGGGGCCTTCTTCTTGGGTGGCTCATTCAGACGATTCTGGTGATGAGCCGCAAGGCGGGAGGGCGGTGCGTTTCGGACTCAGAGGCGCTTCGCTTTGCCACATCGCCCGACCCGCGCCGCCCTACCGCCTTGCTCGGGTTCCGGGTTCACTTCAGGCGAAAACGCCCGCCGTCTCCTGCATGCGTGCCGACACTTCGCCCAGCTGGTGCAGGGTGTCGCCAAAGGTCATGTCCAGTTGCGTCAATTTCTTGAAGTAGTGGCTGGCGATGTACTCGTCGGTGACAGCAATGCCGCCATGCAGCTGCACCGCTTGCTGGCCAATGAAACGCATGGACACACCCATTTGGTACTTGGCACGGGCGAGCGCTCGGCGGCGCTCGTCTGCGGGGGCGTGCAATTTCAGGCTGGCGTAGTAGCTCATCGAGCGGCCCAATTCCAGTTGCATCTTCATGTCGGCCACGCGGTGGCGCAGGGCCTGGAAGCTGGCGATGTTCACACCGAACTGCTTGCGGGTGTTCATGTAGTCCACGGTGACGGCCAGGGTTTTGTCCATCACGCCCACGGCTTCTGCGCAGGTGCAGGCGATGCCGATGTCCACAGCTTCTTCCAAAGCGGTCAAGCCGTTCAGGGTTATCAGCTGCGCAGGAGCTTTGTTCAACACCACTTCAGCGGCGCGTGAGCCGTCTTGTGTGCCGTAGGCCTGAGTGCTCACGCCGCTGGCGCTGCGCTCGACCAAAAACAAAGCGATTTGGCCATTCACCGTGGCGGGCACCACAAAAGCGTCGGCTTGGTCGCCAATGGCCACCACGCTCTTGGTGCCGCTCACGGTCCATGCGCCGCCAGATTCGCTGGCCTGAGCGGCGCAGCGGTTCAGCTGATAACGGGCACCGCGTTCTTGCTGCGCCAGCACCACAATGGCCTCGCCTGCCGCCATGCGGGGCAACCATGCGGCTTGCAGGGCTGCAGGCGCGTGGGTTTGCAATGTGGCGCTGCAGATCAGGGTCTGTGTCAGGGGCTCGAGCACGATGCCGCGCCCGAGTTCTTCCATGGTGACCATGGCCTCGGTCGGGCCCATGCCCATACCGCCGTTGTCTTCGCTCACATACAAGCCCGTCAGGCCCAGCTCGGCCATTTCGCCATACGCGGCGCGGTCAAAGCCACCAGCAGCCACGATGGCGCGGCGGCGGTCAAAGTCATAGCCCTTGTCCACCCATTTGCGCACCGCGTCGCGCAGTTGTTCTTGGTCGTCAGAAAAATCGAAATCCATGTGTGTCTCCTTAACCCAGAACTGTCTGAGCGACGATGTTGCGTTGCACTTCGTTGCTGCCGCCGTAAATGGTGGTCTTGCGCATGTTGAAGTAGTTGGCGGCCAGGGGCGCGTTGGCCACGACACCGCCAGGGAAGTCGCCTTGCCAGCCCGCGTCCATGGCTTCGAAGATGAAGGGCAGGGCGAAGGGGCCAGCGGCCTGCATCATCAGCTCGGTGTAGCGCTGCTGAATTTCGCTGCCCTTGATCTTCAAGAGGCCCGCGATGTCGAGCGAGTTTTTGCCGGACTTTTCGGCCGACAGGACACGCAGCACCAGCATTTCGAGGGCGACGATGTCCACTTCGAGCTTGGCGATTTCGTCACGGAAACGCATGTCGTCGTACACGCCCTCGGCTTTGGCGATGCGCTTCAAGCGCTCGAGTTCGCGTTTGGCGCGGTTCACGTCGGCGATGTTGGTGCGCTCGTGGGCCAGCAGGTGCTTGGCGTAGTTCCAGCCCTTGTTTTCTTCGCCGATCAGGTTCTCAGCGGGCACTTCGACGTTGTCAAACCAGACTTCGTTGACTTCGCATTCGCCGTCCAGCAGCTTGATGGGGCGCACGGTGATGCCGGGCGACTTCATGTCGATCAAGAGGAAGGAGATGCCGGTTTGCGGCTTGCCTTCATTGCTGGTGCGCACCAGGCAGAAGATCCACTCGCCGTATTGGCCCAGGGTGGTCCAGGTTTTTTGGCCGTTCACGATGTATTTGTCGCCCACACGCTCGGCGCGGGTTTTGAGCGACGCCAAGTCCGAGCCTGAGCCCGGTTCGCTGTAGCCTTGGCTCCACCAGACTTCGCCGCTGGCGATGCCGGGCAAAAAGCGTTGTTGCTGTTCGGCGTTGCCAAAAGCCATGATGACTGGGGCCACCATCACCGGGCCAAAGGGCACCACGCGAGGGGCGCCCGCCAAGGCGCATTCTTCTTCAAACAAATGCTTTTGCACGGCGGTCCAGCCGGGGCCACCAAACTGTGTGGGCCAGCCCCAGCCCAGCCAGCCTTTTTTGCCCAAAATTTTGGCCCAGCGCTGCATGTCCTCGCGGGTCAGGCGCATGGCGGCGTGCACTTTTTGTGAAATGTCAGCGGGCAAGTTGTCCTTGACCCAGGTGCGGATCTCGTCGCGGAACGCGAGTTCGTCGGGGGTGAATGCCAAATCCATGGGGAAATCTCTCCGTTGGGGGTGGGTATTTTTGAGTGCAGTTCAAGCAAAATCAAACGACCGTGCTTTTTATCACGCGCAGACCGATTCGGCTTGTCCTTGGTGCGACAAAAGCCAAGAGACTTTCAGTGAGCAGGGATAATCCGGCCCTTCATGAGAAACATCGTCATTCTGATTTCGGGCTCGGGCTCCAACATGGCCGCCATCGTGCGTGCGGCAGAGCAGGGCCGCTGGGACCAAAGCTTGAACGCCCGGGTGGCCGCCGTCCTGAGCAACCGGGCCGATGCCCAAGGCTTGGCTTTTGCCCGTGACCACGGTATTGCGACGCAGGTGCTGGACCACAAGACCTTTGCCAGCCGCGAAGCGTTTGACGCGGTCCTGATGGCCGAAATCGACCGGTATGCGCCCGATTTGCTGGTGTTGGCGGGCTTCATGCGCATCCTGACGCCTGGCTTTGTGGCGCACTACGCCGGGCGTTTGCTCAACATCCACCCGTCCTTGTTGCCTGCCTTTGCGGGTCTGAACACGCACCAACGGGCGATCGATGCCGGCTGCCGCTTTGCTGGGGCCACGGTGCACCAGGTCACGGCGGAGCTCGACCATGGCGCCATCTTGGCGCAGGCGGTGGTGCCGGTGCTGCCGCATGACACCGCCGAGTCACTGGCAGCACGGGTGCTCACCCAAGAGCACTTGATTTACCCGCAAGCGGTCGCTGAGTTTTTGGCTCAATCGCCAATGCGTTCAAATCGGGGCTGAACTTTTCCGTTGAATTCGGCCACATCGGCAAACATGGCGGCGGGCCTCACCCACAGGCCTTGCTCACCATAGAGGGCTTGGTAAAGCGTCATGGGCTGCAGGTCTTCGCTGTGGCGCACGGTGCCCAGCACGCGGTATTGACCGCCTTTGTAATGCCGGTAAAGGCCTTTGGGCGTTTCGATCAACGGTGGCAGTGTTTCTGACATGTCTTTCCTGTGATGTGTGTCTGACCCAGGGTAGGGGATGGGACAATGCAGCCCTATGCATCCAAAAGCCCTTTTAGACGCCTGCGCCGATTTGGTCAGGCTGGTCCTCCAATTTGAACATCCCGCCGACGCCGTGGTGTCGCGCTATTTCCGCGAACACCGCTCCCTCGGCCCCCGTGAACGCGCCACCTTGGCCGAAACCGCTTTTGCGGTGCTGCGCAAAAAGCTGTTGTTTGAGCAGTTGGCCCGCTCGGGCTCGGGCGCCAAAGAGCGCAAGCTGGCGATTTTGGGCTTTTTTGGCCCGAGGGATTTTCTGGCCTCTGCGCTC
>JAKFXJ010000152.1 GCA_021731425.1 Limnohabitans sp.
CAATAGACCAAGATGTACAAACCGAGCCACACCACGTCCACAAAGTGCCAGTACCAAGCTGCGCCTTCGAAACCGAAGTGACGGTCTTTGGTGAAGTGGCCTTTTTGCAAGCGCAAGGTGATGAACAAGAGCATCAACATGCCCACGAAAACGTGGAAGCCGTGGAAGCCGGTGAGCATGTAGAAGGTCGAGCCGTAAATGCCAGAGGACAACTTCAGGTTCAGATCACTCCATGCATGTGCGTATTCGTAACCCTGAACAAACAGGAAGGCCACGCCCAACAAAACCGTCATCCACATGAACTTGATGGTTTTGCTGCGATCACCAACCTGCAGAGCATGATGGGCGATGGTCAAGGTCACGCCAGATGTCAACAACAAGGCGGTGTTGATGGTGGGCAACCAGAAGGGGCCCATGGTTTGGAAGGGCTCCACAAAGCCGGCGGGCGAGGTGGTAGCGCCGGCTACCACGCTGGGCCATGCGGCTTTGAAGTCAGGCCAAAGCAGTGCGTTTTCAAGGCTGCCCAAAGCAGGCACTGAATGCGAACGGGCCCACCAGAGTGCCGTGAAGAAAGCACCGAAGAACATGACTTCGGAGAAGATGAACCAGGTCATGCTCCAACGGAATGACAGGTCGATCTTGCGGCCATACATGCCGCCTTCGCTCTCTTGAACCGCTTCAGAGAACCACTGATACAAAACAATCAACCACCATGCCATACCGAAAAACAGGCAGTACATACCCCACTCGGCACCGTTGATCCATTGGCCTGCACCCAGGATCAGGAAAAACAGGCCGATGGCCGCCATCACGGGATGACGTGACTCGTGCGGTACGTAGTAATAAGGCGTGGTGCCGTGTGCTGCTGAACTCATAGGAACTCCTGCTCTCTCATTCGAAATCAAACTTTGGGGCTCAAAGGCCGGTCGGTTGGACGACCACCCAATTGACCAAGGCAATTAAGCCCAAAACAAACAACAAAGCCGCACCGATGGCCACACCAATGATGTGGAAAGGGTTGAGCTTTTCAATGTCTTGCTGGTACTCGGAATTTTTCCGGAGTCCAACAAACGACCACAACACCGCTTGTACGGTGCGCAGCCAAGAGGTTTTACCAACGGGTGTGTTCATGAACCCCATCCTGTCTTGACTGGCAGTGTGGGCACCGCTGCGGCCAAAGGTGCCGTGGGTGCTGCCGGTGTTTTGCCACCCACTTCAAAGAAGGTGTAAGACAGGGTGATGGTGGTCACGTCTTTGGACAACTTGGGGTCGATCACAAAGGCCACTGGCCATGACTTCTTTTCACCCGGCTCCAAGGTGTACTGGTTGAAACAGAAACACTCGAGCTTGTTGAAATGGTTGGCCGCGTTGCGTGGTGCATAGCTCGGAATGGCTTGGGCCGCCATCCGGCGGTTTTGCACATTTTGAAACTCATACATCACCGTGCTCAGCTCACCGGGGTGAACTTGCATGGAGCGCTTTTCTGGCTTGAATTCCCAAGGGCCACGAACGTTGGCATCAAACTCCACAGTGATGGTGCGTGTGGTGTCGACCTGGGTGTTGCGCAGCACCTCGGCGGCTTTGCCCGCTTTGGCATTGCCTGGGACCTGGGTCTCGGAAATCGACAGGATGTTGATCCCTGTCATTTCGCAAATGGCCTTGTAAATGGGCACCAGCGCGTATCCGAAGCAGAACATGCCCGCAGTCACGACCGCCAGCTTGCCCACCATCTTCAGATTTTCACCACGCAGGTTCATCTTGGGTCTTTCAGGAATTCAAGAGCATCAACTTGGCCACAAAACCAATCAGCACAGCACAGGCGACCGAAGCCAAAATCAGGCCCAGGCGCACATTGCTTTTTCTTTGTTCGGGTGTCATGGCCATGTCGATCAACCGATCACGCGGGTCGCAGTCGCGTCCAGCTTGGGTGGGTTTTCAAAGGTGTGGAAAGGTGCTGGCGAAGGCACTTCCCACTCCAGACCTTCAGCAGCTTCCCAAGGCTTTTGGGAAGCCTTCTCGCCCTTGCCCATCATGGTTGGCAAGACAACGAACAGGAAGAAATAGACCTGGGCAAAACCGAAGAAGAAGGCACCCACCGAAGCAATCATGTTGAAGTCGGCGAATTGCATGGGGTAGTCAGCGTAGCGACGTGGCATACCGGCCAGACCCAAGAAGTGCATCGGGAAGAAGGTCACGTTGAACGAGATCAAGGACCACCAGAAGTGGATCTTGCCGCGGCCTTCGTGGTACATCACACCGGTCCACTTGGGCACCCAGTAGTAGAAACCTGCAAACAAGGCAAACAAGGAGCCGGCCACCAACACGTAGTGGAAGTGCGCCACCACGTAATAAGTGTCTTGCAACTGAATATCAATCGGGGCCATGGCCAAGATCAAACCCGTGAAGCCACCCATGGTGAACACAAAGATGAAGCCCACTGCAAACAGCATGGGGGTTTCAAAAGTCATGGAACCGCGCCACATGGTGGCGATCCAGTTGAAGATCTTCACGGCCGTCGGCACGGCGATCAACATGGTCGCGTACATGAAGAACAACTGGCCTGTGACCGGCATGCCGGTCGTGAACATGTGGTGCGCCCACACAATGAAGGACAGGATGGCGATGGACGATGTGGCGTACACCATGGAGGCGTAACCGAACAACTTCTTGCGTGCGAAAGCAGGCACGATCTGGCTGATGATGCCGAAGGCCGGCAAGATCATGATGTACACCTCAGGGTGACCGAAGAACCAGAAAATGTGCTGGTACATGACCGGGTCACCACCACCAGCGGGGTTGAAGAAGCTGGTGCCGAAATGGCGGTCTGTCAGGGTCATGGTGATCGCGCCAGCCAACACAGGCATCACAGCGATCAGCAAGTAGGCGGTGATCAACCATGTCCAAGCAAACATGGGCATCTTCATCAAGGTCATGCCGGGCGCACGCATGTTCAAGATGGTCACGATGATGTTGATCGAACCCATGATGGACGAGGCACCCAGGATGTGCATGGCAAAAATACCAGCATCCATGGAAGGACCCATTTGCAGAGTCAGGGGCGCGTAAAGCGTCCAACCCGCAGCAGGTGCGCCACCGGGCATGAAGAACGAACCGACCAACATGGCGCCAGCAGGAATCATCAGCCAGAAGCTGAAGTTGTTCATGCGGGCAAAGGCCATGTCAGACGCGCCAATTTGCAGCGGCAACATCCAGTTCGCAAAGCCCACAAAGGCGGGCATGATCGCGCCGAACACCATGATGATGCCGTGCATGGTGGTGAATTGGTTGAACAATTCAGGGTTGACAATTTGCAGGCCAGGCTGAAACAACTCAGCGCGGATGCCCAAAGCCAACACGCCGCCAATCATGAGCATGGCGAAACTGAACAGCAGGTACAAAGTACCAATGTCTTTGTGGTTGGTGGCATACACCCAGCGACGCCAGCCCGCAGGCGCGTGACCGTGGTCGTCATGGGCGTGATCGTGATGGTCTAGAACGGCACTCATCTTGATTTCCTTTGATTTGTATACGGTACGGCTTATTTGCGAGCGGCCAAAACTTCAGCCGGTTGCACGATTTGCCCGGTCTTGTTTGACCAGTTGTTCTTGGTGTAAGTGATCACAGCAGCGATTTCGGTGTCCGACAACTGCTTCCATGCAGGCATGGCGCCGTTGTTTTGACCGTTCAACAACACTGCAATTTGTTTGGATTTGTCAGCGTCCAGAACGACTGCGGAACCGTCAAGGGCTTTGATGGACCCCGCCGCTTTGCCGGTGGCTTGGTGGCAGGCAGCGCAATTGGCTGCATAAACTTTCTCGCCACGCTTGGACAGGTCGTCCAGTGCCCAGACTTTGGCCGGATCATCCGCTTTGGCCGCTTGTTTTTTCTTCTCGGTGTCAACCCAAGCCGCATAGTCTTGTGCAGACAACACTTTCACATGGATGGGCATGTAGGCGTGCTCTTTGCCGCAAAGCTCTTGGCACTGGCCATAGAAGTCGCCGGTTTTCTCGGCACGGAACCAGGTGTCGCGCACAAAACCTGGGATCGCGTCTTGCTTGATACCAAAGGCTGGCACCGCAAATGCATGGATCACGTCATTGGCCGTGGTGATGACTCGCACTTTTTGGCCCACAGGGACCACCAAGGGATTGTCCACTTTGAGCAGGTAGTTATCGCCTTCTGGCTTGCCCGCATCGGACATGGCACGCTGGCCAGAGTCCAAGGTCGAGATGTAGCTTAGACCTTCGCCTTCGCCCTTGATGTAGTCATAGCCCCATTTCCACTGGTAGCCGGTGACCTTCACCGTCAGATCGGCGTTGGTGGTGTCTTTCTGGGCTACCAACACTTTGGTGGCAGGCAGCGCCATCAAAATCACAATCAGGAAAGGCACAGCCGTCCAGATCACTTCAACGGTGATGGATTCCGTGAAAGTGGCAGGCTTGTGACCGACCGATTTGCGGTGTTTCCAAATGGAATAAAACATCACCGCAAACACCGCAATGAAGATCACGGTGCAGATGATCAGCATGAACCAGTGCAGCCATTGCTGCTCTTCGGCGATCTTGGTGGCAGCAGGGTGCAAATTCAGCTGGTTGACAGCAGGGCCACCCGGCAAATCGTTGACGGCATGAGCGGCCATAGCCAGCCATGCGCCTGCAAAAATGCCCGCGCGGGATAGCAGCGAAGCCAATTGGTTGGAAATATTCTTCATGTTTCTCACTAACTTCCAAGACTCTGTTGAACTCACACCTGCGACCTGACCGAATAAATCCGGCTGGCCACACGGCATCACGCTGAGCGCAATGCCTTCCTGATTTCTCGCGCCAGCACTTGCCGGAGCTCGGGCCTGAC
>JAKFXJ010000325.1 GCA_021731425.1 Limnohabitans sp.
CCATCACGGCAGCGCCCGCGTCCAGCGCCATCTGGATGCAGGGCACGCTGGCGCGGACGCGGGTGTCTTCGGTGATGCTGCCGTCATCGGCTTGTGGCACGTTCAGGTCGGCGCGGATGAAAACACGGCGGTTTTCGGCAAAGCCGCTTTTCGCCACATCGGCAAAGCGCAAGACTTTCATCGCGCACCTCCTGCTTGGCCGGACACCACACGGGCCATTTCCAGGCACTTGTTGGAGTAACCCCATTCGTTGTCGTACCAGGCCATCAGCTTCACAAAGGTGCTGTCGAGCGCCATGCCCGCTTCGGCATCGAACACACTGGTGCACACCTCACCCCGGAAATCAGTCGACACCACTTTGGCTTCGGTGTAACCCAACACGCGCTTCAAAGCCCCTTGGCTTTGCGCCTTCATTTCGGCGCAAATCTCGGCATAGGTGGCGGGCGTGGCCAACTCCACCGTCAAGTCGACCAGCGACACATCGCTGGTGGGCACCCGCACCGACACGCCCGTGAGCTTGCCCTTGATTTCTGGAATCACCACGCCCACGGCCTTGGCTGCGCCCGTGCTGCTGGGGATGATGTTTTCCAGAATGCCGCGCCCGCCGCGCCAGTCCTTGTTGCTCGGGCCGTCCACGGTTTTTTGGGTGGCGGTGGCTGCGTGCACGGTGGTCATCAGGCCGCGCCGGATGCCCCATTTGTCGTTGAGCACCTTGGCCAAAGGGGCCAATGCGTTGGTGGTGCAGCTGGCATTGCTGATGATGGCTTGGCCCGCATAGCTGGCGTGGTTCACACCAAACACAAACATGGGCGTGTCGTCTTTTGACGGGGCCGAAATCACCACCTTTTGGGCGCCTGCTGCCAGGTGCTTGCCCGCACCTTCTTTGTCGAGGAACAAGCCTGTGGCTTCGATCACCACCTCTGCACCCACTTCGTTCCACTTCAGGTTGGCCGGATCGCGCTCTTGCGTGAGGCGAATGGGGCGGCCGTTGACGATCAGAGTACTACCCTCCACCGCCACGGTACCCTCGAAGCGGCCATGCACGCTGTCGTATTGCAGCATGTAGGCCAGGTACTCGGGTTCCAGCAAGTCATTGATGGCGACGATCTCGACGTCATCAAAATTTTGAACCGCCGCGCGGAACACCATGCGGCCAATGCGGCCAAATCCGTTGATGCCAATTTTTGTGCTCATGTCAGTCTCTTTCATTCTTCAAACAGTGAATTTTTGATGCGTGTGGCACAGGCCCACTTACAGCAACGCCGAAAAATCCTCGATCACGCGGTCCGGCGCACAGGAGTGCACCGACTCGCCCATGTTGTAGCCATAAGGCAGCAACCAGACCGGCACACCTGCGTTGCGGGCGGTGGCTGCGTCGATCGATGAATCCCCCACAAACAAGGCTTGTGTGGCCTTCAGGTCCCAACGCTTCAAGCAGTCCACCACGCTGGTGGGATCGGGTTTTTTGACTGGAAAGGTGTCGCCGCTGACCACCACGTCAAAGGCCTCGTGAAGCCCGTGCACGCGCAGCACGGTGTCGGTATAACGGCCTTCCTTGTTGGTCACTACCGCCAGTTTGCAGCCACGTGCACGCAGCGCCGCGAGCACTTCGCGCACCTGGGGGTACAAATTGCTGCGTGTGCCGCAACGGTCTTGGTAGTAGCGGTCAAAAATCGGCAGCGCCTGCTTCAGGTCAGCCCCTTGCCGCACTGCGGCCACCGGGGTCTGGGTGACACTGGCCAGCGCCTGAATCAGCAGCTCTTTGGTGCCGTGACCGATCCAGTCGTTGACTTGTTGCTGCGACACCTCGGGCCAATCGAAATAGCGCAAGGTGTCGTTCACCGCATCGGCGATTTCAGGCGCGGTTTCGACCAAGGTGCCGTCGAGGTCAAAAAAATAGGCTTGTGGTGTTGACATTTCTTCTCTCATTGCAACGGGGTCACGACTCAGTTGTCTGAGGGCACGATGTGCTCGGGCAGGACTTGAGCCTGGCGGTGGGTGTGGCGGTGCACCAAGGTGCGCACCGCTTCACACACACGCTCGGTGGTGATGCCAAAGTGCGCGTACAAAGCCGGGGCTGGGGCTGACTCACCAAAGCTGTTCATACCAATCACCATGCCGGTGCGTCCCACGTATTTGCGCCAAAAATCGGGGTGTGCCGCTTCCACGGCTACGGTGGGTAAGCCCAGCGGCAAGACCATGTCTTGGTACGCTTCACTTTGACGGTCAAACACATTGGTGCAGGGCATGGACACCACCCGTGTGGCCACGCCTTGGGTGGCCAGTTCGGCTTGCGCTTTCATGGCCAAAGAGGTCTCGGACCCTGTGGCCACGATGATGGCTTGGGCGCCCGGCATGTCGCTCAGGATGTAGCCCCCCTGGCGCACCTTGGCCGCATCGGCGGCGTCGGTCAGCAGTTGTGGCAAGTTCTGGCGTGACAGCGCCAACGCGCTTGGGCCGTCGCGGCGCTCCACCGCACAGGCCCAGGCCACGGCGGTTTCCAAGCCATCGGCGG
This sequence comes from Limnohabitans sp., assembly GCA_021731425.1. Classification (GTDB taxonomy): domain Bacteria; phylum Pseudomonadota; class Gammaproteobacteria; order Burkholderiales; family Burkholderiaceae_C; genus Limnohabitans_A. Next base: position 2,516 of record JAKFXJ010000325.1, read on the forward strand.
GCCGCCACACATCCAGCCCCGGGATGATGCGTAAGCTGGGCACATGCTCCACGCTTTGGTGCGTGGGGCCGTCTTCGCCCAGACCAATCGAGTCGTGCGTGAAGACGTGGATCACGCGCTTTTTCATGAGCGCTGCCATGCGAATGGCATTGCGTGAATAGTCCGAGAACGTGAGGAAAGTGCCACCGTAAGGGATGTAACCCCCATGCAGCGCCATGCCGTTCATGATGGCGGCCATGCCAAACTCGCGCACGCCATAAGAGAGGTGGTTACCCCAGGTGTCGCGGCCAGCTTTGGTGCAGGTCTTGAAGTTGGTCAGGTTGGAGCCCGTCAGGTCAGCGCTGCCGCCAAAAAACTCGGGCAACAAGGGAGCCAACACATCCAGCGCATTTTGGCTGGCCTTGCGGGTGGCCACGGCATCGGGTTTAGCGGCGATGGCGGCCAAGGCTTTTTCCAGACCCTGGACGTAGGTTTCAGCCAAGTCGCCTTTCATGCGACGCTCAAATTCAGCCGCCTCTTCCGGGTAGCGGCGTTGATAGCTTGCAAAGCGCTCCCGCCATTGGCTTTCGGCGCGTGTGCCACTGGCGCGGGCATCCCAAGCAGTGGCCACATCGGCAGGCACCTCAAAGGGCGCATAAGGCCAGTTCAGCGCTTCGCGGGTGGCGGCCACTTCGGCAGCGCCCAGCGCTGCTCCATGCACATCGTGGGTGCCCGCTTTGTTGGGTGAGCCCATACCGATCACAGTTTGGCAGCAGATCAGCGTGGGCTTGCCATTGGGGCTGTGGGCTTGCGCCTTGGCCGCCTCGATGGCGGCGTTGACCGCTTGCGGGTCGTGGCCATCCACCTTGGCGATCACATTCCAGCCATAGGCTTCAAAGCGTTTGGGCGTGTCGTCGGTGAACCAGCCTTCCACATGGCCATCGATCGAGATGCCGTTGTCGTCGTACATCGCCACCAGTTTGGACAGGCGCAAGGTACCCGCCAGCGAACAGGCCTCGTGGCTGATGCCTTCCATCAGGCAGCCATCACCCAAAAACACATAGGTCATGTGGTCCACGATGTCCAGGCGCTGACCGTCTTCTTCGCGGTTGAATTCATCGGCTAACATTTTTTCGGCCAGTGCCATGCCCACGGCATTGCTGATGCCCTGACCCAAGGGGCCCGTGGTGGTTTCCACGCCAGGCGTGATGTCCACTTCTGGGTGGCCGGGGGTTTTGCTGTGCAGTTGACGGAACTTTTTCAGCTCGTCCAAAGGCAGGTCGTAACCTGTCAGGTGCAGCAAGGCATAAATCAGCATCGAGCCGTGGCCGTTGGACAACACAAAACGGTCACGGTCAGCCCACTGCGGGTTGAGTGGGTTGTGTTTCAGATGCCGGTTCCACAGGACTTCGGCGATGTCGGCCATGCCCATAGGGGCACCGGGGTGGCCAGACTTGGCCGCCTCAACGGCGTCCACGGCCAGCATGCGCACGGCGTTGGCCATGCGGCGGGCCATCTCGGGGGTGGGGGGATTTGCTGCGGTGTTCATGGTGCTTTTTCCCCGCTTCAAGCCTGGCCCAAAGCGCGTTTGCGGCGCTCCATCATTCGCCACACGAACGGTGTGAAGATGAGTTGCATGGCAATTTCCATCTTGCCGCCGGGCACCACGATGGTGTTGGCACGGCTCATCCAGGAGTCGTTGATCATGTTGAGCAAGTAAGGAAAGTCGATGCCTTTTGGGTTGGCAAAACGGATCACCACCACGCTTTCATCGGCCGACGGAATGTCACGCGAGATGAAGGGGTTGGAGGTGTCTACCAAAGGCACGCGCTGGAAGTTGACATGTGTGTGCTCAAACTGCGGCACGATGTAGTTCACATAGTCGGGCATGCGGCGCAAGATGGTGTCGGTCACCGCTTCGGTGCTGTAGCCGCGCTGGTGCTTGTCGCGCCAGAGTTTCTGAATCCATTCCAGGTTGATGACAGGCACCACGCCCACGCGCAAATCGGGGTGCTGCGCGATGTTGTGCTCGGGCGTGACCACGGCGCCGTGCAAGCCTTCGTAAAACAGCATGTCGGTGTCGTTCGGCAGGTCTTCCCAGGGTGTGAAGGTGCCGGGTTCTTGTTGGTACGGTGCGGCCTCTTCTGCGTTGTGCAGGTATTTGCGTGACTTGCCTTGCCCCGTGGCACCGTAGGTGCGAAACAGGTTTTCAATCTCGCCAAACAGGTTGTTCTCGGCACTGAAGTGGCTGAAATGTTTGTTGCCATCTTTTTCAGCTTCGGCGCCACGTTGCTTCATCTCTTTGCGGTCATAGCGGTGGAAGCTGTCTCCTTCGATGATGGCCGCTTTCAC